>CAZOWB010000024.1:0-10258 GCA_964583315.1 uncultured Candidatus Bathyarchaeia archaeon
GGATACTTGAGCGGTTCGCTATTGATATAGCTGGAGCGGACAAAGTTAGATTTAAGCCCGACTATTCCCCATTCACTGAGCCAAGCGTCGAATTATCCGCCTACAAAGAGGGTTACGGATGGATGGAGTTCGGCGGCTCCGGAATATTTCGCCCAGAGGTGACTCTGCCGCTTGGAATAGATGTCCCCGTCTTAGCTTGGGGGTTAGGGGTTGACCGCCTATTCATGATGAGGGCTGGAATAAACGATATACGCTATCTATTCACCCAAGACCTAGAATGGTTAAGAAAAAAGGAGATGATATGAAATGCCGACTATAGAAGTTGAACGAGAAGACTTAGAGTTACTTCTGGGGCGGAAGCTTCCCAACGACCCTGAGAAGCTTGATGAAATCCTATCCTTCATTAAAGGCGAAGTCAAAAACATGAGTGAAGAGGAAATTCACATAGACATTAAGGATAGTAATCGCGCTGATCTATGGGGTGTCGAAGGAATAGCGCGGGCGCTAAAAGGCATACTGAACATTGAAAGAGGCCTAAAACGCTATGAAGTGGCTGGGAGCTCAGGGGTTGAAGTCACCGTTGACAGCCGCTTAAAGAATATACGCCCCTATATTGCATGCGCCGTTGTTAAAGGCGTTAAATTAAGTGACGCAGCCATACGCCACATCATGCGCTTCCAAGATAAAATGGATCAGACGTATGGACGTGGTAGACGTCGAACATCAATCGGCATCTACGATTTCGATCTAGTTTCGCCTCCATTACGTTACACCGTTTCCAAACCTAACGAAACAAGATTTGCTCCATTAGGCTTCAGCGAGGAGCTAACTTTAGCTGAAATTCTTGAGAAGCATCCGAAGGGAATAGAATATGGGCATATAGTTAAACCATTTGATATTTGGCCCATCTTTATAGATTCAAAGAATAAAGTGCTGTCTTTTCCACCAATAATTAATTCAAATGACCTTGGAAGAGTAACAGTGGATACGAGAAACGTTTTGGTTGAAGTAACGGGCACCATGTACAAAACAGTTCTATATACTTTAATTAATGTCATATTGGCTCTGGCAGATAGGGGTGGAGCAATCTATTCCGTTGAGGTTCATTATCCCTATGAGGGATGGGGAAAAACAGTAACCCCTGAACTTAAAACCGAGAATATGCACATAAGCATCGAATACATAAGGAAGATAATAGGAATTCCTTTAAGCCTCCAGGAAATCATAGATCTTCTAGAAAGATCCCGGTACGGAGTTTCTAAAGTAACAGAGAGCGAGATCGTTGTTGAAATCCCGTGTTATCGACCGGACATAATGCATCCTATTGACATAGTTGAGGATATAGCCATAGCCTATGACCTAAATAGGATGCAACCAAGATGGCCTCAAATATCAACTGTCGGCGGATTACTACGGGAAACCCAGCTACGCGACCTAGTTAGGGAGCTCATGGTTGGCCTAGGCTATCAGGAAGTCTTAACCTTCACTCTAACCAATCCGGAGGTTCTCTTTAAAAGGATGAATATTCCGCCTGAAAGGATTGTTGAGATAGCAAACCCGAAGGTTTCATCCATGACATGCCTAAGAAACTGGCTACTGCCGACTCTCATGGAGTTTCTTAGCCGCAACACTCATGTTGAATATCCGCAAAAAATCTTTGAGGTTGGCTACTGCGTTGTACCTGATGAAAACCAAATAAATAAGTCAAGAGATATAGAGAAGCTAGCATGCGTAACAATACACTCAAACGCTGGATTCTCCGAAGCTAAATCTGTTCTCGACGCATTATTCACTAATCTGGGATTGAAGTATAACCTAGAGGAAGAGAATCACGGAAGCTTTATTGAGGGACGTGTTGGAAGAATAATTGTTAAAGGCGAGAAAATAGGATTAATAGGTGAAATACACCCACAGGTTCTCCAGAATTGGGGCCTAGAGAACCCCGCGGCGGCGTTCGAAATCGACCTCAGCAAAATATGGCGGCACCTACAGCGCTAGGCTGATTTTCGCCTTTTTTAGTCTAGCTAAGAGAGTAAAGTTTATTTAATTTTCATATTTTTGTTTATTCCTAGCGATGACATGAGCATTAATCCCGCCGGAACCCCGCTTGGGGCCCGCAGAGACGGGCTCAACCGAGAGGATGGTTATCGTCTTCGATGAGGGAGAGTTTACCCAGATGCGGGACACGGCGGGCGTGGGCGCAAAATTCCACGTATGAGAGAGCCCAGCAGAGGGGAGCGGAGCTCGCTCGTCTGTGATGCTGGGTGTTAGTTACGTGGAACACAAAGCGCCCACGATAAATTTTTATTTTCCGAAAGGATCTATTAGCCGATAAATGATTATGTGGAGGACTTAAAAAATGAAGCCTATAATTAGATATGAAAGTGAAGTATCCTTTAGTAGTGGCACGCCATTTCCTATGAAAGTTCTTCTCTCCAAGAATGAAACTTCCACCGCTAGCGTTAGGTTAAGCATGCTTGATAAGGGCGAAAAGATTGAGATGCACGCGCACGCTGAGAGTGATCAAATAGAATATTGTATTGAAGGTAAAGCAATAATGTTCATTGAGGGATTAGGCAGAAAGGAAATAGCTAAGGGAACATTTACTTATGTTCCTAAGGGTGTAAAGCACAGTATAGTAGAGGTTATTGAACCATTAATTGTTCTGACGGTTTTTATACCACCGCTATTCTAAGGATTAGATTCTCACAGCCGAAGCTCTTTCTCTTCTAGCTCTCTCTTCCCGTCCGTAGTAGGCTGTCCACTTCAATTTGCGGGGATCCCGTTTTAAAACAAGATGATTCTTTCTACATTTACTTGAGCAAAACCACAATATTGTGCCATCATTATTAACATACATTATTCCAGTTCCTGGATTAAATTCATGACCGCAAAATGAGCATCTTCTAGGTCTAGGCATCTGTTTTCATCTCCATATAGGATTATTCTGATTATTTAAGAGTTACCATGGTTGATGGAGGAGCTTTTAGTTCACCTCACTTTATTTTTCTAGCTTCCCTCTCAGTTTCTCTCAGCATTAAGATATCGCCTAATCTAACTGGCCCCTTAACGTTTCTCGTTATTATTCGACCCTTATCAGGCCCCTTGAGTATGCGGACTCTAACCTGCTCTATCTCTCCGGTCACTCCGGTTCGACCAACTATTTGGATGACCTCTGCTGGCGTTAAAACCTCCTCCTCGGCTCCCCTAGCTTCCTTCGCTCCTCTTCGACTCAAAGACTTAACCTCCCTTAATCTTCTCGATTCTATTTATGATTTCCTTAACTAGGTCAGCGGCCTCTCCGGGATCAATTATGCATGCTGATGCAGCTGAAACCTCTATTCCAGCGGCTGAGCCAAGCTTGGTTTTGCTTGGAACATACGTATAAGGAACCTTTCGTTCTTCGCAGAGGAGGGGTAGGTGCGCAACGACCTCAGGTGGATCAACATCCTCAGCTATTATAACCAACTTGGCTAGTCCCCTCTCCACAGCTTTTGTGGTTTCATTTGTTCCTCTACGAACCTTCCCTGTTCTAGCAGCTATTTGCACTGCTTCGTAGGTGGCGTTTACCACTTCGCTCGGAACCTCAAATTTGACATAAAATGGTTTCGACATATCCACCACTCAACCTCATCAACACGCGTTTCAGTTTCATTATCTACTTTAACCCTTAAAGTATAAGGATTTCACCTATATATGTTACGGTTAAACTTAAAAAGATAACCCGCGGGGAGCTTAGGATTCAACTACTGGTATAACGTATGGTCCTTCAGGAACAACAACTATTTTTGCTTCTTCACCAACAGTTCGGTACGCTTCCTCCATAGCCTCTTCAGGATTTGACGCGGGGATCATATGCATCTCCTCAATCACGCTATGCTTAATATTCTTAGTTACAAGAATAACTTTCGCGTCCTTCAGTATTCTAGCTAGTATTTGAGCTTCCCACTGATCCTTAATTGGTTCTTCCCGCCTTATTCTCTCCAGCACCTCTTCAGGTGTTTCAGCTTCTGCCATAAGCTGATAGAACATTTCATGCCCTCTTCCCACTCCGTCGATGCATTCAGCAAATATGACTATCACTCCTCCCTTCTTAACGATTAGTTCGCCAGTCGCCATGCCCTTAACGGCTTGATATAAGTCTCTATCTAGAGGGTAGCCGCCGTTACTTGTTATCACCACATCTGCCTTTGACGGCGACTTAACCTTAATGTACTTATCTAGAAAGTTCACGCCTTCAGCATGCGCCTTAAAGACGTCGCCTGCAAAAACCCCCGTAATTTTATGTTTTTTATCGATTACAACATTAACTAAATACATTTGCTTTGTCAACATCTTTGCTGCCTCAACCATATCCTCATGTATGGGGTTTCCGTCAAGCACGCCGCAACGTGAGAGTGGATGCATAATCATCTTAAAATTATGGTTGGCGAAGATTGTTTCTTTACCGGCTACGCCAGGTAAAATAGCCTTTCTTCCACCGCTGTAACCAGCAAAGAAGTGGGGTTCAATTAGTCCAGTAAGTATCACAAAGTCTGATTCGGTGATGAGGCGATTAACTAAAACTTTTGTTCCAAAAGAAGTTTCACCAAGATAGATAAGGGTTTTCTCGTCTTCGGCATTATGATTTATAACCTCGAACTCTTCAACAATTTCTTCGCCTAAAAACTCTTTGAGCTCCTCTTTGGAGGCTGGCTTATGAAGTCCATTAGCCACCAAAATGCTTATATCCTCTACTTTTCGACCGCCTTCTTTTAGGGCTTCAATTATCGGCGGGATAAGAATTTTGTTTGGTGTTGCTCTAGTATAATCGCTCACCACAACGCATATTTTCTTCTTTCTTGAGGCTATATGCTGCAAAAATTCACTTTCTATGGGCCTATTTAATGCATTTCTAATAATTTCAGATTCATTTATAGGCTCTTTAAACTCGGTAGACTGTAAAATCGCTAGCATATTCTCGTCAGGTAAATCTAAGTTGACAATAGACCTTCCATAGGGAATTTTAATGATCATAGTGAATTGCAACCGTCTCTATTAGTTGAAAAGTAATTAGCAAAAAAAGAGGATGCTGGCGAATTGAGATTATTTTATGAGATTGAAAGATTTTTTATGACCTCAGCAATTATATCTGCTATTCGCGCAAAGGTTTTTGAGTTTGTTTTTATTGAAAAGTCGAAGTCTGAAGGATCTACCCTATCTTTCCTGAAAAACTTTTGGAGAATGCCATTCCTGTCTCTATCGCTTCTCTCAACATCCTGACGTGCCTCATCCACCGAAATTCCCCTTCTACTTGCTACATGTTTTACTCTCTCCTCAAATGAGGCATTCAAGAATATTTTTGTTATGTCTTTTCTGTCTATGAGAAAGAAGGCTGATCTGCCCTCAACTATAATGTTGTCTCTCTGCAGAATTTCATCAAGCTTTTTCTTTATTAGTAGATCTACATCAATCTCGCCTGATCTGCTTAGAGCATTGAAATCCTTTATCATTGTAAGTATCCTGCTGGTATTCACAACCTCCAACCCAAGTTTCCCTGCAAGTATTTCAGCGACTTCAGTGCATCCGGAACCCAAGTAGCCGCATAGGGCTATCTTCAAATTTATGAGTCCCTCCCCTACAAGCCATCTCTATATTATTAAGAAAATATTTTGAGCAGTATACAATTAAGTTTTTGCATTTCTGCATATTATTATTTGTGAGCGAATAAGGTAACTATCTTTTCATCTGCACTTTCCACTCTGACAAAACCAAATCGTTCGAATTGGACAATTTCGTCCGGCGAAACTTTTTTGAGGGATTTTTCAACTAAGCCAGTTATGACAGAATTATTCGGCATTATAACGTCGCATGGTAGTCCTTCATTTTCCGGAAGCCAATGAATTAGTTGCGCACTAACTTTTTTCGCTTCAGTATATGATTCGCTGTGAAAAACAGCAAGAATGTGATCCTTATTGACTTTTTCAATTTTTATGTTAAATAGCTCCATTAAACGTATTATAACTTTAGGTTTTAATTGTTTAGCGTCATCACCAGATATTAGTAGGTGCACCATATTATTTAATGGTTTAATGTGAAAGCTTCGATTTCCCCTCTCAGGATGATCTGGATGCAATGGAATATACACCATAAACTCTTTTTTAACGTTTTTGACTGTTAATTTTACTGGGTTCCATAGGAAGAAGTATCTATTTGCTATGGGATCAATTATTTTTCTGTTATATGCGTAGAGGTTATCCCAGCTTATGGTTATGTCGGCTGATCTAGGCCCTATATCAATTATGAGTCTCCTTATGGCTTCAGGTCTTATTCCCCTGCGCCTCAAAGCTAGGAAGGTTGCCAATCTTGGGTCATCCCAGCCGGTATATAGTCCCTCCCTTACTCCACGTACAATTTTAGATTTGCTTAGTAATGCCCCCTCAATCTTAAGCCTTCCGTAATGGATTGCTTCAGGATACTCCCAACCTAAATAACGGTAAAGATACTTTTGCCTCTCCTGATTAGTTAGATGCTCCTTTCCCCGTATAATATGTGTTACACCCATTAAATGATCGTCTATCCCGCAGGCGAAATTGTAGAGGGGCCAAACACAATATTTGGAGCCGACTCTAGGATGCGGATATTTTCTTGTATCTATAATTCGGAAAGCAGGCCAGTCTCTAATAGCAGGGTTTGGATGCTCTAGATCTGTTTTTATTCGCATCACCGCTTCACCCTCAGCATATGTTCCGCTAAGCATGGATTCCCAGCGGCGAAGGTTTTTCTCAGGAGTTAGGTTTCTGCATGGGCATGGCTCACTGGCTCTTATTCTATTGCGGAATTCATCGGGTGGACATGTACATATATATGCATAACCCTCTTTCAGCAATTTTTCAGCGTATTCATAGTAAATTTCAATTCTATCGCTTTGAATGTACTCTTTATCTGGAGGGCAGCCTAACCACTCTAAGTCTTTTCTGATTAAATCCATAAACTCTAGAGAAGACTTTTTTAGCCTTGGATCAGTATCCTCGAATCGCAGAATGAATAGTCCGTTATATTTTTTGGCGTATTCGTAGCTTAATATGATGGCGCGTGCAGAACCCAGATGAAGAACGCAGTCTGGGTTTGGGGCGAAACGTGTGACAACGCGGCTGTATTTCTCTACATTTGGTAGTGGTGGAAGAGTTTTCTCTTCAGCCTTCTCTTTCTTTTTTTCCCTCCCTTTTTTAAGAACTTCAGGCCAGAACTTCTTAACTGTTTCAATCTGCTCTTCAAGAGGCATACTATTGACTTCACGCACTATTTCATCCACTAAACTCACTAGCTCTCTGGCTACACTTCTCAGATCAGGTTTTTCGCTGAGTAGTTTACCTAAAACTGGTTTAGTTTGAGCTTTTCCCCCGTGGGATATCGCATTTAATAGGGCTATTCTTTTTATTGTCTCTCTTATAGCGTTCAAATTTTCTGTTGAGATGCTCAACTTGAGGAAACTCCCTCGCAAATGTTAGAGTACACTAGATTTTTCTTCGAATTAAGTATTCAGCAAGCATCTTAATTTTTTCCTTCGCATCCGAGCTGGGGAGTATTTCGTCAATAATATTCCAGCTTTCTTCAACGAGTTTTGATGCAACCTCCCTTGCATGTTCAACAGCATCATACTTCTTCATTATCTCAATTGCTTTCCTTTTCAGGTCTGCGTCCTTCGTGTGCATGCTGAGTATTCTCAGCAGCTCCTTTTTATCCTTCTGACCTGCTTTTTGAAGCGTATATATTACCATTAGAGTTAATTTTCCCTCAGTTATATCCATTCCTAGGCCGCCCTTGCCTTTGGCGAATTCTTCGCCAACTATATCCAATATGTCATCTTGGATTTGAAAGGCTACCCCTATCGACTCAGCAAACCTACCTATCTTTTCAACAACCTCATCTCCTGCGCCGGCTAGAACAGCAGCCATCTTGGCAGCCATCCTAGCAAGTGTTCCAGTCTTGTAGGCGCACATTTGGAGGTAATGTTCTTCAGTTAGTTTTTCCGCCTGAATTAAGCCTCTATGCCAAGCTATGTCGATTGCCTGTCCAAAGCTCAGGTTAATCATCTCTTGCACGTATATCTCATACACTCGTCTGGATCTGTCCGGTGGAATTTTAGCGGCTTTTGCGCTTAAAACGATTAATGGTAGGAAATACATAGCTTGCGACAGATTTATGGCTATATCTACTCCGAAAATTTTGTAAGTGCAGGGCTTACCTCTCCTCATCTCCGATGAATCTTCGATATCGTCAGCTATTAATGTTCCATTATGAATTATCTCGGGAATTATGGCGAAGTCAAGCGCATCTTTAGGGTCGCCGCCTAAAGCCTCGTATATAAGTAGAAAAAGTGTGGGGCGCCAGCGTTTGCCACCTCTATCTAGAAACTCCCATAGCGGTTCGCTTATAGCTTTATTTAAGGCATCCAAATCTAGCTGATATCTTGGTGGAATAATCTTAAATAGTAGAGAGTTCTCCGTGAACCTTCGCGGTATATACTTTTCTATATGTGCGTCAATTAGCTTAGCATTCTCCCTTAGAAATCTTTCTATATTGCTTTTGCTCATACTGTTGATTCACCCCTTCTAGCGTATACTTCTAGTTTAAATCCTCTGGTTCTAAGCCAATCGGCTGTCCGCCCCAATATTACTAGAGGCGTGTTTTTCAATTTTTCTATTGAGTCCGCTCCAACAAGAAACATTACGTTTCTTAGTTGGTTGATGAGCTTGCAGAGTGTTTTCTTAGTTTCATCATAACCTTTGGATGCTGAAATAAGAATCGGGCGGGCAAGTCCAGCTAGGGATGCGCCTAAGGCTATAGATTTCGCCACATCTAAGCCTGATCTCAAGCCCCCGGACGCTATGATCGGTAAGCTAACTGACTGAGCAACCTCAACTAGGCTGACAGCCGTCGGTATCCCCCAATCCCAGAGCTCAAGACCTAAATCACGACTAAATTCATCGTTACTTTTAATAGCTCTATAATATTCAACTGCAGCCCAGCTTGTTCCGCCGGTTCCAGCTACATCAATGCATGCGACTCCAGCCTTCTCCAGCATTTTAGCGACTTCAGCCGATATGCCCGCTCCGGTTTCCTTGACAATTACGGGTACATCTATACTGTTAACTATTTTCTCGATTTTATCTATTATTCCAGCGTAGATTGTTTCTCCTTCCGGCTGAATTGCCTCTTGAAGCGGATTCAAGTGTATTGCTAGCGCATCGGCATCAACCATCTCTATTGCCCGCTTAATCTTTTTAATGTCATATTTCATGGAAATCTGCGGTCCGCCGATATTTGACACTATAAAGGAATTAGGCGCCTTTCTCCTCACAATCCTATATGTTTCCTCCAGTTGAGGGTTCTCAAGAGCTGCCCTCTGACTTCCAACACCCATCCCCAAACCTAGCTCCTCAACCACCTGAGCTATTACAGCATTTATCTCCATAGCTCTTTTTGTTCCACCAGTCATACCTTCAATTATTATTGGAGCTGAAAATCTGTGATTGAGGAAGATTGTTTCCGTCTTTACGTTATGTAGATTTATTTCTGGAAGCGCCCGATGTATTAGAAAAACGTCCTCGAATCCCGTAGTTACTTTTCTTGCCTCAACATCCTTCTCTAAGCAGATTATTATATGCTCATCCTTCCTATTCTTTATTCGATTGACTCGTTCTTTATTCCCTAATAATTCTCGTTCCAACAACTTTTTCTCCTTTCAGGGCTCTATGAATATTACCGGGCTTTGAAGCGTTCAATATAAACGCTTCAATGCCATTCATAACTGGGATAGTTAACTCAGAAATTTTTCCCATCATGCCCCCGGTTACATCAATTACTCTAGATCCGCCTATTTTACCCATTATATCTTTTAGTTCATTAAGTGTAACATGAGGGATCAACCGGGCGGATCTATCTGTTTTAGGGTCAGCTGTAAATAGACCGTCCACATCAACGCCCACAATTATTCTCTCTGCGTCTAATTCAATAGCCAATCTAGATACGAGCTGATCCCCGGAGAGAATCGTGAAACCCATCTCGCTATCAAATACCGCGTCACCGTAAAGAACCGGTATAAACCCTATTTTAACAGCATGCTCTAAAACATCTCTATAGAGGATTTGGATTCTGCCACGTTTGGTGACCACAAATGATGAGGGTGCTATGCTGAAGGCTGGAAGCCCCTCACCTAGTAGGGCATTAACAACAAGCATATTTAATGAGACCATGGCGTTATGGGTTTTAGAGA
>CAZOWB010000025.1:0-9947 GCA_964583315.1 uncultured Candidatus Bathyarchaeia archaeon
CATGTAGGCTCTTGCCCTCCTTCTTTATTATTTGAATATTGTCGATGTCGGCAACCCACTTTTCTCCGCGTTTCTCAGCTATCTGCTTAACGGCTTCAATAGCTATTTCAGCGAGATGACTCCTTGCTGTTCCAACAGCCTTACTTCCCATTGATGTCAATGCAACCTTTCTTAGGGTTTCCTTGTCATCTAAGTCTACTGTCATGCTCATTTTATCTAGGATCTCAACAGCCTTCTGAACGGCTTTACGGTAGCCGCTGACGATTACTGTTGGGTGAATGTTTTGATCGAGGAGCTCCTCAGCTTTCTTGAGGAATTCGCCTGCTAAAACAACAGCCGTTGTTGTTCCATCACCAACCATATCATCCTGAGTTTTAGCAACTTCAACCATCATTTTGGCTGCCGGATGCTCAACCTCGATCTCCTTTAGGATCGCAGCGCCATCATTCGTTATTGTTATGTCTCCTAGGCTGTCGACGAGCATCTTGTCCATGCCGCGTGGACCAAGAGTTGTCCTAACAGCTTCAGCAATGACCCTAGCGGCCATAATATTGTTCCGCTGCGCTTCTCTTCCGCGGCTTCTGGCGGTGCCTTCCTTAAGTATTAGAACCGGTTGACCGGATGCTGTTTGAGCGAGATACGCCATATTTATTTCCTCCCCTTTTTTACCACTAATTAATGCCAGTTAGATCTTGTATTTATTACATTGAAACGAAAAATATAAGTTTTACTAAATCTAAAAATTGTAAACGAGAAGACTTAAGATTAATTTAGAGGAGATAATGATCAACATGGCATTAAATGAAGATGCTCTGGCGGAATATAGGATTTTAGCCATGCGTCCATTATCGAAGATTGATCCAGAGAAGGATTTAGAATGGATCTGTAAAAGCTTTGGCTTTTTAGGTCCCAGAGATAGGAAGAAAACGGCTTTTCGGATATTTAAGGCATTGGTTGAAGCTGCTAGGGAAAATAAGGGTTTAACGAGCGATGAATTAGCTGCAAAATTATCTTTAACTAGGGGGACGATGGTGCATCATCTTAATAAAATGATTAGAAGCGGACTAGTGATATACCATGAGGGAACCTACAAGCTTAGAGGCAGGAGCTTAAAGTCAACTATCGAGGAGGCGCATCGCGACATAGATCGTATTTTCGAAAATCTATACAAGGTGGCTGAGTCTATAGATCAAGCATATGGACTTTTTTCAAGAAGCTGGAAGAACATTAATGTTAGAACATGAATTTTTCTTGCTTGATCACTTAAAGACAAAAAGAAGTGGAGATTAATTTCGTTTTAAAGTTTCGGCACATCGGGATTTCCAGGTCCAAAATGCTTCAGTATCACTAGATTTTCGTTTGCGCTTTCGTTGATTATTTCCACACAGAGTCCTTCGCCGCCTCAACCGTTATGAATAACTCGTCATTGGTTAAATCACCATATCTTATCATGGTTGGTGCTTCAACTCTAAATTTACCTATTCTTCCATATCCTTGTATAACGACCAGCCCGTAAGCTGCTCTGTCAAATATTTTTACGTGGGTTTGCGGGCATACTACAAGCTCTTTGGCGCTAAACTCCTCTGAGCCATAAATCACCCACTTCTCTTCACAGTCTAATTCCCTAGTTTCTTCCAGATCTTTAGCTGAGATCGGCTCTATGTAATGGTGCTTTTTGAATTCGGGATCTAGGTTTTCTTTTCCAATCTATCATGTCAACGATGTAGTCTAGGTCATGATGATGCTCTTTTGGAAACATCTTTTACTAAAAGATCCCAAGATACGGGCTTATCTTCAAGCATAGATTGCAGCTACATCTAATGCTTTCTGCACTTCGTAAGTAATTAGGATGCCTGACGCATGTAAAATGCCAGCTAGAACAAACCATCCTGTCCCGGGCTTAAGCTTATAGGCTCTAGAGAAATAGAGAATTCCATTATCGCCCCGGTTCCATCCTTCAAGATACCGCTTGATGTTTTCTCTGGTTTTACCGGGTTCTAGGCTAAAGAAGGTTAGAAGGGAATCTTAAGACGTTTACCCGATGAAAGAAGGCTCCTAGGAACCCATGTAGGGGCTAATTTAACTATTCCATTACCTTCCTCAAGCACTTTCAGAATGAGATTTTTTCTTATTCATGTTGTGCTTGGTCGATAAAAAGAGTTTTTATGAAAAAGTAGCGCATTTTTTATAGGGCATAAAGAAAAAAGAAGCTTAGGGACATTAAAGTGTCTTTGCCCTTATGTCAGTTCAATGTTGAGGCTTTCATCTCTATTGATTGTAATTGGCTCGGTGAAGTTTAGCCTTCCATTCAGCCGTTCATACCTGATTGTTTTGTCCATGATTTTCACAGTTTTTATGTTTCTATCCCTTAGGAAGGGTAGATTTAGAGTTTTAATTTTTAGGCTTCCATACTGCACGGTTAATGTCACTTTGCTCGGCTGTATCTCAAATGTTCCCCAGCCTGTTCCAGTTGACCAGAAACATCTGAATCTTCCATTTTTGATCCTCGGCGGGTTAAACTCTATTTTACCTTTTACCAAATCAAACTTGAATCCGCTGAGAGCTAACAGTAATATGTAGGATGCCATGGAACGTGAATAGTTGCTTCCACATTCAATTTCGTTCCATGGGTTTCTTTTCTCGCCATCATATCGGTCTCTAACGGCCTTAGCTATCTCCAGTCCCTCATCAATTAGGCCTTCTTGAATCATGTGAGATGCAACTGCATACTCGAAGCCATTCATTGTTTCTTCAGCGTATGGAACGGGTATAACTGGCTTAGTTTTCCCTTCCGGCCAACTGCAGATTACTGTTCCAGCCTCATCATTTAGGCTGAAGATCCTACACGGGTTAACGACGCCCCGCATGCTCCTCTTGAAATTATACTTGTGTATGGATTTCAGTGCTTTCTTAACTTTCTCTTTATCGAATATTTCGCCTAATCCGCATATGTTTGCGTGCCATTGGGCCACTACCTGATCGATACCGCAACCTTCACCAATCTGATATTTTATTTCCCGGTGTTCTTCATCCCAGTAGGTTTCTATGATTTTCGGGTCTTTCGACAGATATTTTTCAAGGATGGATCTATCTTTTAAGTCGATCAGCTGATAGAAGTATTCGCCGTTAAAGAGATGCTCCTCAACCCATCTCTTGCCTTTATTAAAGAGATTCAGGTATTCTTCAGCCTTGTTTTTCTCGCCGAGATACTCGGCCATTTCAGCCCCAGCCTTTAAAGCCGCGAGATATAAGCCGGTTAGCCAAGAGTTGGGTCCGAAAAGCTCCATGTCAAGCGTATGATGCTGCCTTCCCTCAAGGACGCCATCCCTATTTAGGTCCCATTCGCCCTCATTAGTTTCAGCCCATGCATATTCAATGGATTTCTTTATAGAATGCCAGTTTGATTTTAACCATTCATTATCTCCCGTGAACTTCCAGTAGGCATAGGCCCTAATAACACTGCCAAATTGGCCGTCTACAGCGGCATGCGGGAACTCCCATTGACCTCGACCTAGAGGTAGCTGCAGGCGGAAGCTTATTCTCCCATCTTCACGCTGATCATATTTGTAGTGGAGATCCCACATTGACCGATCAAGCTTAGGGAATAAGAAAAGCGGCGCATACGCATAGTTCCAGACGTGCATGCAGCATCCTTCACAGCATCCGGAGTGAGGATGACATCCTTCAAATCCGTATAGTGAACCATCCTCTAGACGTAAAACCGTAGGCGACTTCAGAATTGAAATGTTTGCTGAAATGGCGTCTATAATAAATGGGGGAAGCGTTGATGAGAATAGGCTATCTCTGAATGTTACGGTCTCCTCATAGAGTCTATCCCAGTTCTTCAGGCAGTAGATAGCTGTTTCAACGGAATCCTTAAAGATCTTAGCATAATAGTTCTTCCATATTTTAGGCTTTTCAGATTTTTCAGGCTTCCAGTAATTGTAGCAGTTTGGGAAGCTCCAGCTTATCACAAATCTGACATGTTCAGTCTCTCCAGGTTTAACTTTCACATGAGCTGCAAGAACAGCATGATCTCTCGTTCCCTCTTGGGGGTTTGGGTAATGGCGATTCCTGAATTTACCGGGGGAGGTGAAGTCTTTCCAGTAAACGTGGAGACTGTCAAACCATGGTCCTCTGAACCAGTATTCTTGATAGCTAACTTCCGGAGCATCCGTCGCTATGGTTAAATTACCAAATTTGGGATCATCTTCTTGAACTGCTGTGGATGACATTTTTATAAGGTGGAAACCGTTTCTTTCTTCGTAATTGTTAACTGTTGTGCCAGCTGGGAGAGGATTCTGGACAACCAAGCATATAGCATATGTTATTTCATGCTTGCTTGTGTTCTCAACCTCTATTTCGAAGAAGGCTGCAGGTATGCTTGAATCTAAATCGTTGAGTGGGATAAATGGGTTAAAGGTTGTTAGCTGAACTTTCCCCGGAAACTTCTCATCCATAAATCTTATTCTAGCAATCGGGTAAGTTCCCTCGAATTCGGAATCCTTAAAGTGCGGTAGACCAGCCATGTAACCTCTCGGCGGACCGAAACCAAATGACTGAAACATTGGTTTATTAAAGTCACCCATGTAAGGAGGCAGTAAATCGCTATTTAAGACGCGAGCATCTAAAACTTTTCCATTAGATTCAGCCTTGATGGCAAAGTGTGAGAAGCCGTTTATGCCCCTCTTGTTTGGTCTGTTGAAGATTTCCCATTCCAGTAATCGCCCGTTACCAGCAAGCCCTATGCAACCAGTTCCGATTCCTCCTACTGGAAAGGATATCTCCTTAGCTTTATTTCCCTTATAGATGAAATGTTGTAAAACGTCTTCCGCCAAACCTCGAGAAGTTTCTCTTTTAATATTTTTCTTTTTCATGGTTCTCGCCTAAAATATTATGTCGTGGCATATAATATGTAAAAAATAGTCTTGGTTTTTGGAGGGAAAATAAGTTTATGTTTAGACTGGTCTAAATTACAATTTTCGTGAATATTTACGTGATTTATTGTTGAGGAAGCTGCCACCTTTAAGTTACTCTAGTTTTTTGTGGCACAGCCACCAGTCGAGGCACTCTATTTCCCCAGCTTTTTCCTGCTCTCTTCTCTTTTTGATTAGGTCTACAGTGTTTGCTGGTGGAACTATGACATGGTCGCCGATGATCTCGTTGTTTGGCCAGTTCGCTGGGATCGCATATCCTTTATCAGCGATCTGTAATCCCTTAACCATTCTGAGGATTTCATCCATATTTCTACCGAGCTCCATAGGGTAGTAGAGGATTGCTCTGATTATTCCTTGGGGGTCAACTATGAAGACTGCTCTAACTGTTTGGGTTCCTCCAGCCTGCTTGTGCCGCATACCTAATTTAGCGGAGATCTCTCCGGTGTTATCTGCGATTATTGGGAATTGGATCTCAACGCCTATGTTCTCTTTTATCCATTCCTCCCATTTTAGGTGAGCGAAAACTTGATCAATGCTGAGCCCTATTAGATCGCATTGTAGCTTCTGAAATTCTTCATAACGTTTTTGAAAGGCAACAAACTCCGTTGTACAGACTGGGGTGAAGTCTGCGGGGTGACTGAAAAGGATGAACCATCTTCCCTTATAATCATCAGGTAGCTTAAGCTTACCCTTTGTAGTTCTAACCTCTAGTTGGGGGAATTTTTCACCTATTAAAGGCATAGAAAACTCCATTTTTACTGTCTCTCCAGTAGAATTCAAAGAGCCGGCGATAAATAAAGTTTCGTATCAGCGTTAATTATTATGGCAGGAAGGCATTTATGAGGAAGCCTATGGCGAACGTTAAGCCAGCTACTCCGAGACTAATTACAACCATCTCGAAGAATCTTCTCTTAAATGGGAGGTTTCTCGCGATGGAAATGTAGTAGGTGAATAAGAAAATAACCAAGATAGCGTTGAATATTGTTAAGCTCAAGCATGCGTATATTTCGGTGAGGAACAGATAGGGAGATATCAAAAATAGGACTGTAAGCACGTAGGCGAAGCCCGTGTAAAAGGCGGCCTTGAGAGGATTTTTGGCTTCTCCCTCGGATTTGGTTGATAAATATTCTGATGTAGCCATTGAAAGGGATGCTGCAATCCCTGTGATCAAGCCGGTTATTGCAACCAAACGTGTATTTTGGAGGGCGAGGGTGAAGCCTGCTAGGGCTCCGGTGAGCTCGACTAGGGCGTCATTTAAGCCCAAAACCATGGAGCCAACGTATCTGAGTCTTTCTTCGTCTATTAGCTCTAGGAGCTGTCTTTCGTGCTTATCTTCATCCTCCACAATGCTTTCAGCGTCAGGTATGGCCGCGGAAATCTTTTCGTATGTGACCTGGGCTTTTTCTTCACCTCTCTCCATGAGCTTCATTCCAAAGGTTATTCCGAAAAACTTTGAAATCAAGAAGTACTTCCATATCTTTAGTCTATCCGGCTTTACATCTCTGCCAGTATACTTCTTCCAGAAATCATAGTGCTTGAGCTCATCCCTCGATATATGCTCTAAAACCTCTTTATTATGGGGATCTTTCACTGAGCTAGCGAGCTTTTCATAAATAAAGTGCTCTGTGATCTCATTTCTTTGAGCAGACAGCAGGGTATTTTCAATCTTTTCATCCAATTCTTTAGATCTCAAATCGATTTTCACCCTTCTCTAATTTCATCTCTTAAATCGCCGTAATTCTTCACTACAATTCACCGAGCTCTCACATGATTTGTAACAATTAATTTAGTCTTGAATCATTATAAGTTTAAGTAACAGGCTGTTGGATTGGCATATCTCTAAGAGGGAGAAATTTCCTGATAGGAACCTGCAAAAAACTGAAATCTCAAATTTACATGTAGCGTGATTGAGAAAGCGTTATTTTGTATTTGCGGGTTACTATAAATAGAATTTGATCAGGGATCTTAAGAGATGGAGATTTAATTTGGGTTAGTGATTGTATTGCCAGTGGATAAGGATGTCCTGAGAGTTAGGATCTCTGAAATCACTTTTACGATAAAAGAGCTACTAAGGCTAACTTCCAAACCCTTCGTTCAGTTAAGTATCGATGAAAAATATTCTATTCGTTACAATTTAATAATTCTTGTAGAATCCCTTGTTTCCTTATGTATGCATATTGCTGTAGAAGCCTATAGTAGAGCTCCTTCATCTTATAGGGAAGCTGTTAGGTTTGTTGCTGAAAGATTGGGCGCATCCTGCGTGAGGGATCTTGAGTCTCTAGTTAGTCTACGGAATATCCTAGTTCACCGTTACTGGACTGTAATGGATGAAAAAGTTTATGAGGCTGTAAAAGAAAATTTTGGATGCATCTACGAATTTATAGATAAGGTCAAAGAGGCCTTTAAATTTGAAAATTAAATATTATCGAGTTTCGGTTGGGAATGTATCTGAAAAGTTAAGAAATATTCTCGGCAGAATTTCTAGGGTGAAGATAGCTGTGTTATTTGGTTCAGTTTTGAGGAGAGAAGTTGTTCGGGATATAGATGTGGGCGTAGTTGCAGATCCCGAGTTCAGCCTTAAGGAGCTTATTAGGCTTTCTAGCACTATTGAGGATGAATTGGGTGCGCCAGTGGATCTCGTGCCTTTAAGAAGTGCTCCACCCAAGCTTAGGTTGAAAGCGCTTGCCTCCGGTAGAAGATTGATAGTTAGGGACAGCAAGCTTTATGCTTTCCTGCTTAGCGAAGCTCTCTCAGAGTCTATGGACATAGACTTGAAGCTCAAATATATGTATACTAAAAGTTTTTGACGAAAATCGAATTTAGAGTTTTAGTTTTATCGAACAGCATATAAGGGCGGATAAAACGCGGGATAATATCCAACCTTTTTATGTTAGCTATTTTATTTTCAAACGTACGTAAATTAGGCTCATTCCAAAGATGTTTGCTAGAGATCAATACGATAACTGAGTCTTCATTTTAAACGGACGCTAACTGCTGTAAACTTCTTAGATCATCGGATGTGACTGAAGGCGTAAAGCCTCAGTTAAACGCTGAAAGCATTTTGGGACGGAGAGAAAGGGGATAGTTCACAGCTCATTGCTTCTTAATGTCCTGACATATTTTTTGCTTACTTTATAGAGTTTATCGTCGTCTGTTACTAATATTAGATGGTTTTCGACGGCTGCGCTGATGTATGATGCATCGTAGTATGTTAGATTTTCCTTTATGGCTATTTCTAATGTCTTCAGATGGTTTTCTGACGTCGGCTTCTTCAATCTCATAAAGATTTCCATTAGTGGGTCCAGCACTAAATTGGCTTCCTCAACTGTTATTTTCTCGTGAGCCTTAACCTGCTTCCATACAGCATTTCCCAATTCATATCTTGCCAAATTCAGCGTCCAGCCATCCAGCAGCTTCTCAATTTTTCTCTCTCCGCATAAGTTTATTATTGCTGAAGAGTCGAAGAGAAATCTCATCTCCCCTCCCTGCTTTCTCTTATAGCTTTGATCCAAGCGTCTCTTCCAACCTTTCTAATTATTCCGCTAGCTCTCTCCACCTTTCTATAAAGTTGTAGCTTTAGCCTTTCCTCAACTTCCCTTTCAAGAGCCCTCCTAATAACTTCGGAGGGTTTTATACCGAGCTCCTTGAGCTTTCTTCTAAGCTCTACATCGATCCTTGCAGAGACAGTTACTTGCTTCCTCAAGCATACCACCAGAAATTACTACGAAATAATCAAGTATAAATTTTATTACAAAATTGTAGTATAAAAAACACTACGGTAGCATCTACATCATATTGCTCTTCGCTGCGAAAAACTGTAACGTTTAAATCGAAAACAAGAATCTAAATAGAGTTTAATTAAGTCCCCGTTCTGCCGAGTCGCCCAAAAATCCTCAGCAAACCCTCAAAATAAAACGTTTTCATCCCGTCTGGAAACGTGCATAATTCTTAAATATTTTCTTGCAAAGATTTGAGTGTGATTTCCGTAGGGGAGTGTGGTGTTTTTGGAGAGTAAAGGTTTTGTGGATACATCTGTCCTATTGGGTAGACTTGATAAAAGATGTTATGGTCAATTCATAGAACATCTTGGAAAATGCATATACGGCGGAATCTGGGTAGGCGAGAACTCGGAGATCCCTAACCATAAAGGCTTCCGCCTCGACGTTCTAAAGGCAGTAAAAGATTTGCAGCCTAAAGTGATCAGGTGGCCTGGAGGAAACTTCTCCTCTGGATATCACTGGCTCGATGGCGTTGGCCCAAGAGAGAAGAGGCCTAAGCGCTTCGATATGGCTTGGGGGGCAGAGGAGCCGAATGCTTTCGGCACCGATGAATTCCTAGAGTGGTGTAGACTTGTAAATGCTGAGCCATTCATCGTAGTGAATGCTGGCAACGGAACCCCGGAAGAAGCAGCTAGATGGGTTGAATACTGCAACTTGAAAAGCGATAGTTATTATGCTTCTCTTAGACGGAAATACGGTCACCCCGAACCCTATGGAGTGAAGCTCTGGGGAATAGGGAATGAACTCTACGGCAGATGGCAGATCGGTTTCTGCATAGATGGAGCTGAATGCGCTAGGAGAACAATTGAGTTCGCGAATGAGATGCGGAAAGTAGATCCGAACATCGAGCTAGTAGCCGTAGGCTGCGAAGATCCAGAGTGGAACCTTGAGATGATCAAGAATGCAGGCGAATACTTTGATTATCTCTCCGTACACATTTACATAAGAGGCGGCAGGCCTTATAGGGAACTCGCGGCAACCTCACTTGATATAGAAAGAAGACTCAGAAATGTATATGAGCTTGTTCAGTCAATCAGGCGGAAATACCGTATAGAAAGAAGAATACGGCTTGCATTCGATGAGTGGAACGTCTGGTATCCGGAGGCTAAAGCCCCTCTTCACGAGCAGATCACAAGTGTCGGGGATGCCGTTCTAACGGGAGCAATATTAAATACGCTTCATAGATTATGTAGAGCGGTGCCTATAGGAGGGTTCGCTCAGACCGTTAATG
>CAZOWB010000026.1:0-9837 GCA_964583315.1 uncultured Candidatus Bathyarchaeia archaeon
GCTCAACTAGCCACTGGGGAGCCTTACCGCGATGAAGCGGTAACTCAGCGAATCCGGTTCTCTTCAATTTAGACCACAAGCTGATAAATAATGTTTCCCCTTTAACCTCAAGATTAAAATTAGGTGGAGAACTAACTTAAGCTTTCCGCGTTATGCGGCTTAAGCATGTTCCCTTCAGAAGCTTCCCATCTCTATCTATTTCTCCATGCTTAATTCTCGTTGTTGAGATGGGGATTCTATCCTCAGCTAGAATCATGTCGATAGCGATAATCTCTAACGGTTTAAGTCCATTCTTTCTTCTTAAAGAATTAAGTTCCCTAGCTCTTAGTTCAGTCTCCTTACTAACAACTATCGCATCAATCTCCCTGCTTGTTGCAGCTGGACCGAAAGGATCCGAAAGCGGGGTTATTTTCGCCCTATTAAGAACACCAGCATCCTTAAGGAACTTTGTTAGCTCCCTAACTCTATCTTTATAGGGGGCGATATCATGATTTTTACGCAGTTTCCTCGCAAATTCATCAGTGCATAAACCTATCCAAACCCTTTCACCATACCTGAAGGCTGTCATGAGCAGAGCTATATGTCCCTTATGGAGCTCATCAAATGTTCCGCCAACCGCGACAACTCTAAACTGAAATCTCCGCTTTTCAGATCCGCCCATTTTCAATCCAGCCGAGATCTCATGATTTAGCAACACTCTAGGATTTAACATTTTTTTCTTTTGCTCCGATATTTTGCTCCTTAAATGGATTAAGGGACGGAAAAGCTTGGAAGCACACCCTAAGAATCGGTGGACCAAGAATTATAAGGAATGGAATTTCCGTTGCAAAGGTCCATATCAGCCAGATGAAGGCTACATATAGTGGCAGCTGAAATCCCCCTCCAACAGCGGCTGGTAGAACGAATATTTGGCTGTAAGCCCAAACTACAAAACCTATAATTGTGCTGCCGACGCCTAAACCCACTATTGATGCTATGCCATAGCTTCTCCATTGAGGCCACATATATCCAACAATAATCATCAGAGCGTAGCTTGCAATTGAGAGCCCTATAAATAGGATTGCAGCGTTAAGCGAAACATAAGTTAATAGTAGATACTCTAGTAAAGCGAATCCAGCTAAGAGAATTATGCTGGTTATAGCAATAGTCTTAGTCCAATCTATTTTTCTTCTCGAGATATATCCGAGGAGATAAAAGCCAATAAAGTTGGCTGTCACTCCAGCGGAGAGGCTGAGTAGGGGATCGTGATGTATCAGAAGATCACTTATAAAGATGCCTATAGCAGCTCCTAAACCGCCTACTAGGGGGCTGAAAAGCACTGCGAAAACTGCTGGAATCACAACTGAAGGCCAAAACCTAACTATGCCGACGCCTGGAGTTGTTATTGGAGCCAGCAGGTAAATCATGTAGCCAACAGTACCGTAAAGAACCCCGCATAGGGCGCTTGCAATGATATCTATCGTTTTCATATGAGGCTCGAACCCCGCTATTAAGCATTGATGGAAAAATGTGAAGAAATAAGATTTTTGTATGAACTGTTTAAACATATTCTAATTTCCATTCGCAAAAGTTAAGTAGAGGGCTTTAAAAATGAGAGGATGACGGGTTAGTTGGGGTTTACATAGTTGATTGTTGGCTTAGATATTGGAGCAAGCATGGCTAAGGGCATTCTCGTAGACAGAAACCTAAAGATCATTAATAAACTTGTGATTCCAGTGGATAAACCCGAAACTACGGCCTTAAAGATTCTGGAGAATTTTCTCAATAGGTTTTCTGTGGATGTTATCGCTGCCTCCGGCGGAGGCTCGAGACTAATCGGCAACAAGATTCTAGGGTTGCCAGTTAAGAGAATAAACGAGATAAAGGCGATAGGGCTCGGAGGTCTACTTTTAGCCAAAAGAAATGAAGGATTAATTGTAAGCGCTGGAACAGGAACAGCGCTTGTTGCAGCCTATAAAGGGGGTAATCTCATAAAGCATGTTGGCGGAACAGGAGTCGGTGGAGGAACAATCCTCGGTCTTTCAAGAAGAATTCTGGATGTAGCTGAATTTGAAGTTCTGGAGAGCATGGCTCTAAAGGGCGACGCTAATAGAGTGGACTTAACAGTTGGTGACATAGTTGGCGGCCCAATTGGGATTGTGCCAGCTAATGCAACGGCCTCCAACTTTGGAAAGCTAACACATGAATCTAGCGTGAACGATATTGCGGCTGGAATCTTTAATATGGTTTCGCAGACAATCGGCGTTGTAGCGGCTATGGCTGCAAAAGCACACAATTTAGAGGATAGCGTGATAGTTGTCGGCATGCTAGCCAAAAGTAGATTATTCTCGAAAATTATACGTGAAACCACCAAACTATTCGGCGTAAAAGTGTTAATACCGAAAAACTGCGAGTTTTCCGGAGCCTTGGGAGCTGCAGCATCAATCCCTCAGCAGATCTCACTCTGATCAAAGCTGAATTCAATATCTATTCTAAATTTATATTGGCCATGCAAGCCCAAATAACATCACTATTAACGTAAAGTTTAAAAGTTAAGTCTGCGTTTTTGGATATACCCCTTAAGAGGTGCTTTAGATTTTGACCCTTGACCCAATCCTCGAGAGAAAGTTACAGGTGTTAATTGAACTCCGGAATTATAGGCTCCTAGAGAGAGAAGATACTAAGGAGGGCGCATTGATTACCGTTAAGAATTCTGAGGGAAAGAAAGTTCTTATTTGGGCTATATCGGGAACCGACGCTATAGGCGTCCGATACGTCAATCAGATGTCAAAGTATATAGATTCCAAAGGGGTTGAAGAAGGTATAATGATGGGCAGAAAATACACGCAGTCCGCCAAATCCACGGCTAGGAGAAAAAATATTGAGCTTATTTCCCAGAATTTTCCGTCATTTAACATTTTCAACCATTATTTGGTTCCGAAACATGAGATCCTCTCACCTGAAGAAAGAAAAGCTGTTCTAGAGAAGTACCGTATTGAACCCTACAAGCTACCACATATAAAGGCTTCCGATCCAATAATCCGCGTCATTAAGGCTAAACCGGGCGACATAATAAAGATAACTAGAAAAAGTCCAACGGCTGGAGAATACGTTTACTACCGATATGTTGTTGAAGGCTAAAGGGGGCAGCCAACTGCTAAGTCTGTTCTCCCTTTTTACTCTTAATCTCATATAGGATGACTAATGCTTCTCCTAAAGGTATTCCTAGCTCCGCGGCAAGCCTCCTAGGCGTTATATCCGGCTGCTCCCGAATTATTTTTCCTTCGACATATGCCTTGTGATGCCTATACATAACCATCGCGTGAACAGTTTCTAGAAGTATCGGCCAAAGCGGATCATTCACGTATTTATTGAATTCTTCCCCGCTCATAAATGCTCACACCAGAAGAGGGAGAGGAGCTTACATTAAAATTAAATTTTAGATGAAATTATTGTTCAAGGGGCTTAAAGAAGTATCTTGGCCATTGAGGCCACGTTGACTGAACAGTTGTGTCGAAGTCTACTTCCAGTTCCATGCCAACCCTCAGGTCTTCATGTTTTATATTCCGAATGATTCCTGGTAAGCGAACACCGTCTTCGAGCTCAACTATTCCAATCGCGTATGGAGCCATATGCTGAAACTCCTCCGGAGCAACGTAAATCACCGTGTACGTTAAGAGTTTACCCTTATTCTTCAGTTGAGTCCAACTCAGATCATTTGAGAGGCATTTTGGGCACATTGGTCTGGGTGGAACAAAAATTAGCCCGCATTTATTACACTTGGCGCTCATGAGCTTTCTTTCGCCTATAAACTTATAGAATTGCTCAATCGTAAATGGGATTACTTCACTCATAACGTCACCCCCTACGATATATGTGAACTATACATGTAGCCCCGCTTCCACCAAGATTTTGGGTTAAGCCGATTTCACAGCCGTCAATCTGCCTCTTATCAGCCTGCCCAGTTAGCTGTAGGAAAATCTCATAGAGTTGAGCGACCCCGGTTGCGCCAACCGGATGTCCCTTCGCTTTAAGTCCTCCGCTCATATTTATCGGTAGCTCGCCATCCAGCATTGGAATCCCGCTTTCAATGAATTTTCCTCCCTCACCCGGCTTACAGAAGCCTAGATCCTCATAAGCCATTATCTCGGCTATTGTGAAGCAGTCATGGACTTCCGCAATGTCGATGTCCTGAGGTTCTAGACCAGCCATTTCATAAGCCTCCTTGGCAGCTATTTTTGTTGCTTTCAGACTTGTCAGATTATCTCTTTCGTAGAGTCCTATTGCGTCTGTTCCATGTCCCGAACCAATTATGTAAACTGGTGTGTCAGTGTATTTTTTGGCTATTTCCGGTTTAGTTAGAATTGCGCAGCTAGCTCCATCAGAAATTAGGGAACAATCATAAAGTTTCAGCGGCTTAGCAATAACTCTTGAACTTAAAACCTGCTCAACTGTAACCTCCTTTTGCAGATGAGCCTTGGGATTTAATGCGCCATTATGATGGTTTTTAACTGCAACTAAAGCCATCTGCTCCTCAGTTGTGCCATACTCATGCATGTGAGCTGTCGCCATAAGCGCAAATAAACCTGGAAACGTTGCGCCATTCCATTGCTCAAACGGATAGTCAGCCGCCATAGCTAAGTATTCGGTTGCCTCGGAAGTTGCCCTATGCGTCATCTTCTCAAATCCCCCAACCATAACAACATCATATAATCCTGAAAGTATCATAAACACTCCATATCTTATCGCAGCGGCGGAGGAGGCGCATGCAACTTCAACCCTAACGGCCGGTGTAGGCAATAGACCTGCCCAATCCGACATTATTGGGGCTGAATGGCATTGATGCTCAAAGGATTCGCTCATGTTGCCGATTATAAGCATCTTAATATCTTTTGGAGGATCCAGATTTGGGCATCTTTCAAAGGCTTCTAGAGCTGCCTCAGCGAATAATTCTCTTCCTGATAACCCTCTTCTCTTACCGAACTTAGATAATCCGGCTGAGACCACAGCTGCTAGAGGTTTACCCCTCAAATTATCTCACAGCTCCAAAATGGCTAGCTCTTTTTAACTTAAAGTTCAATATTTCTAATGAAATATATATCACTACTGTAAAAACCAGATTTCTATATTCGAGTCTCGCTTATCGTCTTTATTTAGGTGGTAAAGCAATATTCCCTGTTTTATAATTGCTTACTTGCTTAGGTTCATTTTTCTCTTAACCATTTCAGCTATTTCCTCGGTTTTCCTTATCCCTAGCTGCGTTATCTTGTATCCTCCATCAGACACCCTCTCGACTAAACCTCTATCGATGAGTTTGGGTAACTCGTTACTCACGGTCTTCTTAGCTTTTCCCGTCAGCCTCGAAAGTTCACTTGTGGATAAAGTATCCTTCTGAAATTTTCCAATTTTATTACCCATATACGCTCCTAAAAGAACTAGGCATATGGCATTTCTAGCCGACAAATTAATATTCGGATTAATTATTGGCCCATCAGATGTTATTTCCATTAACCCCGCAATCTTATCCGTTATCTTAATTAGATCTGGGGTGTAAATTATCTTCTGAAACGCTCTTATACTAGGATAGATCTGCGATATAAATCGCAGTATAGATTCGAAAACTTGATCAGCATCCCCCTCAAAATCTATTTTTGCATCATCAAATTCTAAATGCGCTCTCACCCTCCCTTTTTCACCCACTCTTTATCCTTCCTCCAACTTAATCTTAGGCAAAATTTCATCTAAAAAGAATTTTATACCCAAAGTTGTTATTTTATACTCTCCACGTCCAACCCGCTCGGCTAAGCCCATATTTGTTAGCTCGCTTAAGCGGGCTGCAACGGTTCCGCTTTTGCTACCGGTTGACGCCATAATTTCAGCCGTAGAAAGCGTATCTCTATCTAAGCGACCGGTTCTATATCCAATATATGCCTTAATAAGGTTTAGCATTATTACGTTTCTGTCTCCACCAAGTTTTCCTCGTGGAGCGGTTATCACAGGGCCTTCAGGCGTGAACGCTATTAAGCCTTTCACGTTTCTTATGAGCTTTTCCAGATCAACTGTGAGAATTAGTTGGGAGGCAAGATCGTAGGCTGGAAGAACCTCACTTATGAATTTGGAGAAGGCTTTTATAACTTCGTCTGGTTTTCCAGTAAATCTTGCTTCAACATCCTTATATTTTACAGTTAGCTCTAGATTAGTTTCCTCATCATACATGCTTCTTCACAAACCTATATCTTCACATATATGAAGTTTAGCTTAAAGATTTTTCGCCGAAAGAACTGGCGGTTAAAAACAAAACATTATTTTAGTGTTTTAGGCAATATATTTTGTGTTTTCGGAGATTATGTTTGGGGAGGAATAATAGGGGATTGAGTGTATCTAGGCTTTTACCGAGACGTTTAAGCTTTTCAAAGATTTGCGACATTTTGGTTGCGTATTTAAACGCTGGCGCAGACAAAAAGCATGTTAGTGTAAGCGATGTGGCAAGCAAATCAGCCGTCACATTACACAACATTAGCCGTAATAACGGCTTCCTCAAAAGCTGGGGCTTCATAGAGGAAAGCGAGAAAGAGCAGGGAAAATATAAGCTTACACGCGAAGCCGCCGAGTTTGCATATGCATATCGAATAGATCCAAATGGAAATTTAACTAAAGAGCTTTTAAGAAAAATTCTATCAAGAGATGAAGTTTTAGTAAAATTTGTTGAACGCATAAAAAATGAAAACCTAAATAGGGATTCAGTTCTCATAGAGCTGCCAAGAGTTACTGGTGATCTAAGAGCCGACAAGGTTGGACTCAATGCATTTCTAGATCTAATTGCATACGCCTTTCAAATAGACTGGCTATACACGCCTACGAAACCATCTAAACCCGCTAGAAGAGCAGCTGTATCACTGGAGATTAAAAGAGCAAAGAAAGTAGCAAGGAAACCGGAAAAAAGAGCTAGTCTCTCTGTCGGAGCGATTGGACCGCAGGCAAGTATTTCAATAAATCTAAATTTGACGGTAAGCCCAGAAGTTTCTCCAGCCCTACTGAAAAAATACGTTAAAGCCATGCTCGAGGCCTATGATGAATATGCCCAAGAAAAAGGTTGAATAAACCTCTTAAGTCTGATGAGAACGCCTGAGCTTCGGTATAACCTCCTCTTCAATCCAGAGTTCACCCTTGGGGCTCAATGTCCACTCCGGCCTCTCCAGCGTTGGCCTAAACACCAAGCCGCGCTTAGCCATCTCATTTAACCTAGATGACACTTGAACCCTCAATCCTGAATACTCAAGAAGCCGTCTTATTTGCGATGGTCTACCACTCTTATTTTCGGAGAAGTATAGAATTAAGCCTACAGCCTCATAATGTGTGATGATCTTAGTATCTTTTATGATTAGAACTGGTCCAACATCAGTGATTTTCACTATGTCGTTAAATTCTACGTTACCTTTGCCGGGTATAACTATTTCCGAAATGACGGCTTCAATCTCACTAACAAAGTTTTCCGGTAAAGACTTCAATGTGTCAAGTAAATCACTAGCTGTTAGCCCCTCAATAATTATCTTACCGAAGGAAGTCTTTATTTCTGCCTGAATCCTCCCCAAGAAGCATCCCATTCTTCTTTTGTTAAGGAAACTTATAATGTTTATTATGAAAATCGTAATATTTTTCATGATTGCGTGATGTCTTTATCCCTTTATTTAGATTTGGATAGTATTTGCGTTATCTTCTCTTTAATCATTCTGCTCACCGTCTTCGGCTTAACTCTTCCCCTCAGATCCCTCATCACCATACCCATTAAAGCTCCTAACGCGCCTAGCCCCCTCTTCATAATCAAATCCATATTCTTGTTTAGGTATTCGTCTATTATTGGTTCGAGTTCCTCATCTGAGATCATAGTTAAGCCCAGTTCCCTCACAGCTTCCATCGGTTCCGCATTCTCATGCTCCGTAAGCCACTTCACAATCTCCGGTATAGCCTCCTTAGATGTCTTCTCCAAGCCTACAAGCCTGAAAACTTCAATTATTTGTTTATTGGTTAGGGCTTCAATTTTCACGCCATCACGCTTGAGAGACTTAAATGTCTCCGTTAATGTTGCGGCGACAACTGTAGGTGTGACATTAGTCTCCCTAACGATAACCTCAAAAAGCTCATCGTATCCCGAATCTAAGAGCTGCCTAGCGAGCTTCTCATTTATGCCGTAGCTCCCCATTAGCCTCTTAACTTTTTTTTCTGGGAGCTCCGGAAGCTTTTCCCTCAATCTCTCTACATACTCTCTAGTGATCTTTATTGGGGGCACATCTGTCTCAGGATACATTCTGGCGGCTCCAGGCCTAGGCCTCATATATCTTGTTGTTCCATCAGGCTTCGCTGCGCGCGTCTCTTCAGGAACCCCCCTAAGTGCTTCGCGGGCTCTTTCAACAACGGCCTTAAGTGCGTCTCTAGCGTTCTCAATTTTATCCGCAACTAATACAACAGCGTCCTTCAATCCAGCGTTCATTAACCTCTTTAACTCAGCTATCTCTTCTTCTGATACGCCATAAGATTGAAGCTCATCAGTGTGAAGTATGCCTCCAACCCTCCCCCAGAATTTTGCCCTATCCGATAATTCACCTCCAAATCTCAAACCTGGAATCAGCTCTAAGCCCAATAAACCAGCGAATTTGGGTAGCTTAACCGCCAATATTGTTTTACCCTGATTTATGGCTCTCCGCAGAATGCGGCACTTTGTCTTCTTGAACACTGGGGTAACATCAATAAATTCCTCCTTTAATTCCTCCTCTTTCAGCTCACGCCGCTTCAATTCATCACGGATCCGTAGAAGATTTAGTTGACGCTGCACCTCATATTCAATAACCTTAGAAATTAACTCAAGCTCCTGAACGCCTTTTATCTCTATTAAGGCCCCATCCCTAATAGAAATATTTAGATCCTGCCTTATTGTTCCAATTCCACGCTTAACCCTCCTTGTAGCCCTCAAGATTCTGCCTATGGCCAGAGCAACCCTCTCAGCCTCCTTCGGAGTGTTTATTACGGGTCCAGTTGTAACCTCTACAAGGGGTATGCCAAGCCTGTCGATTCTATAGCGTATTATGAAGCCTTTTTCACCCATTTTTCTAGCAGCATCCTCTTCGAGGCTTATATGCTGGATTGGCACAGTCTTGCCATCAACGGTTATTGAACCGTTTAAGGCTACTACACATGTCCTCTGAAAGCCTGTTGTGTTAGATCCGTCTATAACTATTTTTCGCATAACATATATCTCGTCAACAGGCTTGGCTTTCATCATAAGCGCTATAGTTAAAGCTATGTCTAGGGCTTCACGGTTGAGCTCGTGAGGCGGCTCCTCATCCATTTCAACAAGACATGAGGTTTCACTGTTGGCTTCATAAAGTATCTTTACACCCTTTTGGAATTCAAAGTACGCTGCAGGATCTATTTGACCTAGTTCACTCTGCGTGGGCCTCAACCTGCGCAGAAATAGTATTTCTGGGTCGCCTTTAAATAGCTCCGGCTTACATCCACAGAAAAGTTTTTCGCGGGTTGCTAGCTGCTGGTGACATTCCAAACCAACTTTAAGACCCAACTTACTGTAATCAATCTTCAACTCTAACACAGCCCCCTTTCATTTTTAGGCTCTTATGGTTTTAGGCGGCTCAATATACTCAACAGTTCTACTTGAGAACTCATTTGCAATATTAGTTAGGAGGAGTCTTTTAACCTCTTCAGAATCCTCGGTTTGGGCTAGACACCACATCATCTTAACGAGAGCTGTTTCAGCAAGCATATCCCCCAATGGCACCACACCCATCGCCAGCAGATCCCTGCCATTAGAGTAAACATTCATATTCACACGTCCCCAAATACATT
>CAZOWB010000027.1:0-9782 GCA_964583315.1 uncultured Candidatus Bathyarchaeia archaeon
TTAGAGAACAGAACGTAACGCTTGGATTACCACGTCTAATCGAAATTGTTGATGCGAGAAGAGAACCCTCAACGCCAATAATGACCATATATCTAGACAAGGAGCATAGAAGAAGCAGAAAGAAAGCAACGGAGGTCGCCCGAAAAATTTTATATACAACGCTTGAAGATATCTCCGAGGCAATTTACATAAATCCGGAGACTGAGGGCATAATAGTTAAGCTCAGCAAACGTAAAATGGATGAGCGTGGAATAACCATAGAGGAATTAAGCAAAATAATTAATGTGCCAAGCTGCTCGCTAAAGTTCGAAGGCGACATGATATACATTGAACCCAAAAAGAAGATGGATACTAAAAAACTTATGAACAAAGTATTATCGTATCACATAAAGGGAATACCGGGAATAAAAAGAGTTTACGTATCAGAAGAAGACGGCGAATGGGTGATAAGAACCGACGGCTCCAACCTGCCGAGAGTGCTTGAAGTTACGGGGGTTGACCCAACGAGAACAACTACAAACAATATACATGAAATAGAAAGAACCTTAGGTATAGAAGCCGCTAGAAATGCGATAGTTGAGGAGGCAATGGGGGTTCTCGAGGAACAAGGATTAGACGTAGACGTGAGACACATAATGCTCGTAGCCGACATAATGACTGTAACCGGCAATGTTAGGCAGATAGGGCGACATGGAGTTAGCGGTGAGAAGCCAAGCGTCCTAGCTAGAGCAGCCTTCGAGATAACCGTTCCAAACATCGTTGAAGCCGCTGTTAGGGGCGAAGCCGACCCGCTTAAGGGAGTCACCGAAAATGTTATAGTTGGGCAATCCATTCCTATAGGAACTGGTTTAGTTGACATCTATATGACAGCGCCGTTTGCAAATGTAAGTGAAAGTAGTGGAGGGAGCGAATCAGGTGAGCAGACTGAGTAAAAGCGAAATCGATAGATCCCTAGCCATAGCAGTTAAAACTGGAAAAATTTTATTTGGGTCAAACGTTACTATAAAAAGTGCTATGAGCGGTAAGGTCAGGCTCATTATTGTTGCTTCTAATTGCCCAAAAGATAAGCGGGAAAAAATCGAGTATTACTGTAAACTCTCAAATATCCCCCTAATTTCATATCCGGGTTCAAGCTTAGATTTGGGTTCAGCCTGTGGAAAACCCTTCATGGTAGCTGCTTTAGCAATAAGGGATCCAGGCGACTCTGACATACTTAAATTTGTAGGTGGTGAAAATGTCTAGGGGGATACGCCTCACTAATGAGGAGTTGGGATATATAAGCCTCTTTGAGAACCTGACTGGAGCAAGGGTTAGAGATTGCATAATTGACTCCCGATTTGACAGAATAATCTTTGTAATAGAAGAGGGTGAAGCTGGCATAGCTATAGGTAAAAGGGGAAAAAACATTGCTTTGCTCGAGAAATTAACCGGTAAACGATACGAAGTCGTTGAATTCTCTGAGGATCCCGTCCAACTGATAAAAAACGCTCTGAAACCAGCAACGGTCAGAGAAGTGCGGATCACCGAAAAGCCGGATGGAAGCGTTATCGCGGTTGTTTCAGTTGACAATAAAGATAAAGGCATAGCCATAGGTAAAAATGGTAGAAACGCTGAGAAGATAAGATTTCTGGCGAGACGCTACTTCAACATAAGCAATGTTCTAATAATCTAGAAGCCAACGAAATATTTATAACTGAAAATCATATTTGGCAAATATCGCATAATAGTGGGGCTAATCAATATGGGTAAATCACCTAAAGGAGAGTTCGCTGCGAGAAAACTCATCAAGAATAGGAAGAAGATGCGTTGGAAGAGCATATACTATAAAAGACGCATGCTTATGCTAGACGTTAAATCAGACCCGCTTGAAGGGGCTCCAATGGCTAGGGGAATAGTTCTCGAAAAAGTCGGACGGGAAAGCAAGCAGCCGAACAGCGCAATACGAAAATGTGTAAGGGTTCAGCTAATAAAGAATGGTAAGGTTGTAACAGCCTTCCTGCCGGGTGACGGGGCATTAAACGTTGTTGATGAACACGATGAGGTGATAATCGAGGGGATAGGTGGTTCAAGAGGCAGATCAATGGGCGATATTCCTGGAGTTAGATGGAAGGTTATAACTGTTAATGGAATAGCGCTTAAAGATTTAGTTTTAGGCAAAAAAGAGAAACCTAGACGTTAAATTAGCTGAAACCAAAAGTAATTAACTTATTTAATATTAGGATTCTGCATATTCTTTAAGAAGCATGTTTACGATCTTTTCTTTCTCATTATTTGTTGAATATTCTATTGGAAAATGCTTTCTTAGGGGTATGATGAGAAAATGAAGTATCCGATTTTCTGCATCATCCCAGATTTCAACTACGCCCTCTTTTGTTTTCAGATAAGAATGGCTTTTTATAACTTCATAAATCTCTTCAAATCCCACGCTGGTTTTAGACATAAGTATGCGATTTCCAAGTTTTAGTGCGTATATGTCTAGTTTTTCCTTAGATATGTAATTTTTCACTAGCTCATAAATGTAATCTGCGTTAGTATTTATGTCGGCTATTGCACCATAACTGCTGTCCGTTTTCAAAAAGCTTTTTATCAGAGTTTCAATAAGCTTGGTTATATTTGCGCCTTCCTCTGGGAATTCACCCTCAATCTTCTTCTTCAAAGAGATTCTTCTTTGAGGAGGCATCAAACTTCACTCTACTTTAAAATCTTGTAGTAGCCTGCCATCCAGTAATATAATTTCCGAAATTTAGGAATAAAAGGCTTATCAAGAAATATTTGTCGCAAATTTACATTCATAATATGATGAGTGCATTTTCAACTAACATTCACTGAGTTCTAGTAACCTTACAGATTTTCATAGAAGTCTCTTGGCTTAAGCTCCTTAAATTCATCTGTTTGCTCCACTATATGTCTTCTTATATCAAGGCATAAATGGCACTTCGATATGTAGCCCTCCTTTTTCTCTTTATAGCCATATTCCTTACATGCATATTCAAATAGTCTCTTTAAACCCTTGGGAGACACTAAGTTCTCTATGATTGGATGCTCCTCTAACTCTATTCCCTCCTGACAAAGCTTATCTAATTTTCTTGCGTCTCCAAGAGATATCCCTGCACAGTAGCCAGTTATATAATTACAGTAATTGTCCACATGCACATGCCACTTACGGGTCAACTCTTCTAGGCAGCTCTCATTAAAGAATCGTTTAGCCGGATGCCTCATATATAAGTGACCTAGCCTATAGGTGATCCTACCCATCAAGAGCATTGAGGGATAACTTAATCCAGCATATAACCCGGAGGGATCTAGGTTACGCATTATAGACAAATAGTCTTCGAAGGAGAGAGTGCCTTTTAAGTTGATTGTTTTCATCTGATTATAGAATAGTTCCTGATAAACCATTGTGTTTCCACCGAAGATGCGCCTACTTATTTTTACAGCCCGCTCTATTCGCTCAAAGGGTATCTGTTCAACCACAAAAGGATTGGCGCTAATAAGTATCCCCCTTAAACCAGCTTCCTTCAGCTTCTGAAGTTTTTCCTCAGTTACTTCATCATTAATGCACCAGAAGCAGTTTGTTTCAACGAAGATTGAAGGGATTTTAAGGTTACTGGCCAATTTAACCAGTTTCAATAACAGATCAAAGTTTAGGAAGGGTTCACCGCCAGTGAAGTGTAAACCCAAATTAACCCCTACTTGGGTAAACCCTTCAGGATATCTTTTTCTGAATGCTTCTGAAATATTTTTCAAGATTTTCTCAGCGTCTTCTAGGTTTATCCAGTCGCTTCTCCACTTTGGAGAGCAAGCATACATGCAGTGCCTACATTCATTAGTGCATTTATAGGTTAAGAAGATTCCGCCGGAAATGGGCTCGGGTATCCGCAATCTAGCCATACTCATCATCTCCGATATAAGGAAAACAACAAAATAAACATGTGTTTACCCATGTTTTCTCAGCGAACAATTTAAATTAATGTCTTAAGTATTGCTGATTAGGGGATGATGTGGGAAGAGCATGGAGCAAGCTGGCAGTGACCGAGAGTTACTCCACTGACCCTAAAAGATTGTTTGACCCCTAAATGCTGGGGGCAACTTGAAATTCTTCTTTACGTGCTCTATTCTTTCACCCAACACTTCTATTTCATCTAAGTTAGCTGTTCCTAATCCTCTTTCCTCAGCGAGCCTTAGGTATTTTACTCTTCTAGGATCTATGCCCATAACCGCTGCGGCCACCGCGTCTACGGCGACCATGTTTGCACCTGCAATAATTAGATCCATTTGGACTGGTGATCCGTGAACTTCGTCTTCTTCTGAACCCACTAACCCATCTATAATATTGAGTTTCACTTTTTCCCTAAATAAAGTGGCTAAATCAGCTATTTTCTCATCTATCTGACTGTGCATTATGCTTTTTGGAAGTATTAAACCCATTAGGTTTTTCATGGATAACGTTACTAAGGCCATGTGATGCACTTTAAGTTTTGGAACATTTATTATACATGTGCTTTTAAGAGCGGTTTCAGCTACGCCTATCTCGCGTAGTGCTAAGGGCTCTGGCACCCTCAAATTGATCATTGGATCCCTATTTAAATTAACAAGCTTAACGTTATGTTTCTTAATTACGTCTCTTATACCAACCACATCAAATGCTCTTTCAGTATCCCCAGCTCCTCCTTCACCCACAATAATGTCGTTCGCTCCTATTCCCTTTAGAAATTCTATTATGCCATCAACGATGCGCGAGTCGGTTGTAACTCCTGTGGAAGGATGTTTGGCCACAACGTAATTTGGTTTAATAAGTATTTTATCCCTTTCGCTCACTAATTTTTCAGCCTCAATTAATTTTAGGGCTTTATTTAATGCTTCATAAGGGTTTTTGGCTTTAACTATTGCTACTCTCGGCTTTTTCATAGTGCATCAAACCTGACTTAAGTCGAAATCTACTAATTGAAGCGTATAACTTAACTGTTTTGGATGAGAAATAATATTGCCGAGATATCTTATGGGGAGCAAACCTAATTAAGATAAACCCATTATCCGATTTATTATTGTCTCTGGATGAAAAGGCTCTAAATCATCATATTTTTGGCCGACACCTAGAAATATTATTGGCTTTTTTGTTACATAGGCTATTGATATTGCCGCCCCACCCTTTGCATCAGCATCCATTTTTGTCAGTATTGAACCGCTTATGTTAATATATTTGTTGAATTCCTCCGCCTGATATACCGCATCATTACCAGCCAACGCGTCTCCAACAAAGATTGTTAGATCCGGCTTGACAACCCGAATTATCTTCTCCATTTCAGCCATAAGATTCTTATTTGTTTGCATTCTTCCAGCAGTATCAATTAAAACAACATTTATCCCCCTCGCCTTTGCGTATTGTACAGCGTCGTAGGCTACTGCAGCCGCGTCTGAGCCATATTCGTGCTTAATCATGTAAACTCCAAGATTTTTGGCGTGCTGTTCAAGCTGCTCTATTGAACCAGCCCTAAATGTGTCGCTGCAAGCTAATATAACTGAAAATCCCCTCTTAAGTAGTAAATTCGCTATTTTCGCTATTGTAGTTGTTTTTCCAGTTCCATTTATTCCCACAAAGACGATTACGCATGGCTCCCTCATGCTCCTCTTCTTTTCAACCAATTCGATCAGATCTATCTTTTCTGGAGGCTCAAGAACCTTGAGAAGCGTTTCCCTAAGCTTTTCCTTGACTATTCTGCGTTTATCCTCCAATCTGCCAACTTTCAAGCCGACCAGTTTCTTTTCGATTTCATCGCATATGTGTTCTGCAACAACTAATGCCACGTCATTCTCTAAAAGTGTTAGTTTGAATTCCCAGAGAATTTTACGGAGATTTTCTGGCTTAAGTTCTATGGTTGAAACTTTACTTACGAGATTACCTAAAGCCTCACGCAGTTTCTCGAACATTTCCCCTCTCTCTAGCTTTGTCTCTTAAGTGTGGTAGCTAACTCCTGAAGCCTATTTTGCCCCTCCTGAAGTCTGATTAAGACTTGATTTAGCTGTCGTTCTAAAGCCGATTTAGTCTTGTTTAATTCAGCGATGCGAACCGCTATGTCCTCTTTAGCATCCTTTATCGTTTTTTCAATAGCTATTCCCGCTCCCACCCCATATACGATTTTATCGGTTTCTTCAAGTCTGGCTTTAACGTAGGAGCCGCCGCCTATCGGGACAAAAATCAGGTTTGACTCCTTCTTTTCAATTCCTTCAAGCGACATGTTAGCTAAATTTAGTTCCGTAAGAGCGGTATTAACAAAATTTATTCTTGCCTGTAGATACTCTGCTGTGCTCTCTAATATTCTAAGTTCAACCATGAGTCTTCTGATTTCATCTTCGGTAGACGTAGACATATAATAAGCCACCCTTAAAAGAACATATAGGGATATTTTATATTTAAATAGGTTTAGTTTTCTTCGGGCTGTATCTCTTCAACGCTTATAATTTTTATATGGAAACGTTTAACCCTGTGCTTGCTGCCGAAAATCTTGTATATCTCCTCTATAGCGTGCTCTGGCTTTAGAGCTCTCATCTCTTTTTTAAATGTTGTTTTAAAGTTTGGTTTGTTTATGCTTCCAATTATTCTGTAAACTTTAACCTCGCTCACCTCTCTCAGCCACCTTTAGAGCTTGACTTATCATGAATATTTCCGGACCAGTTGTTAATGAACCTGCAACGGCAACATTACTATTTCCTATTAAACCCGTAGCTATATAGGGGATTCCGCAGTTAACTGTTCCAGTATTAACTGGAATTTTCAAGATCTCGCCTAAAAGTTTTTCTTCTTCAGGCTTAATTAATGGATGCGCTAGAACTCCCTTATTTGTTGCAACTGCGAGAGAGCCTACATAGGGTAACCCAGCTATTTCACCTGGCACAGCCTCAACATCTAGCGTGTCAGCTATAACCTTTATCTCACTCTTTTTCAGCCTTGGATCCACTATTGCGCCCTTATCGTTTGCTAGAACGAGATTTCCAAAAGCTGTTTTTCTACTGTTTTCCATTACGGTTATATTCACATCTCCCAGCGTTTTTAATGTTGCTAGCTCTTCCTCCCAAATGGAATGCGGCAGAATTATGCCGTGAGAGTTAGCGCATACCAGTGAACCTATAAGCACCGATCCACCTATATTTGTTCTTACAATTTTTATCCCAAACCATCTTTCAAGCTTCTTTACTGATGACTCTGGGAGCTGATTTGGTATGATAACGAATTTATCTGTTGCACGCATGAATACGCCTATACTTGCGCTGCCAAATGCGTCCAAAAGGAACAGCGCCATACTTATTCTCCTTCAGCCAAATAAACTTTCACTACTCCCTCCCTATCCTTTGCCACTCTCACCCTTATTTTGCGTGGAGGCTTCTCAATGCCCCTGCTCCATATTCTCTCATTCACTTCATTTGAAATAACTATTGAGTCGTCATCGGCCTTCATATGCCTCTTAATAAAGGCTCTTAGTATGCGTACTGCTCTAGGAGCCCGCTTAGTTACTGGGGCAATCCATGCTCTGCTAAGCGGAACCATATATATTCGTTCCTCTACGATCTCCTCTTCGGCTCTAGCCTTTTCAGCCTCAGCCTCTTCAACCTTAGCTTCCTCTTCGCCCTCTTTCTTCTCACCGCTCTCTTCGCTCATTCATTGTCACCCTAAGCTTTTATCTTAGTTCTCCTCCAGTGTCTTTTAGGTATCCTAGTGATTTTGCCAAGAGTTTTCGCGATAACCCATGAGGGTACGGGTCTACTCTTTTTCCCGGCGCTTATTAACCTGAGCTTTTTTGCTAATGGTTTATGCCTAGCCAACTTATCATATCCTCCTTATACGGATTTCTCTCTTACTCATTTGAATTCTCCTTAAAATCTCTTTTAGTTGTTCGTCATCTATAGGTATTCTTATTCTTCCTTGCTGTGCAATTTGAATTAGCTGAGTTTCTAATTGAGATGCAAATTCCGGTTTAATCATCTTTAGATTTGCGAGTCTTTGTCTAGCCTTAAGTGTGAGTATTCTGCGTAGTATAGCTTGCTTTTGAAGTTCAAGCCTCTTCTGGGCTTCAGCGGCTTCCTGCTCCTGCTGTAGTCTCCGCTGTAACTCCATGAGCTTTCGTCTTCGTATTGCTTCAAGCTCTTCGTCATTTAAGCTCATATTGCTTTTATCCCTCCATTAAACCTAAAGCTTAATATTTGCTTAGAGATGGATTGACCTTCTCAAGCTCCCTCTTGATGTCCGCTGATAGAGAATCCAGCAGACTTCTTCCCTGAGGTGTTACCACTCTACCTTTACCCTTTATTGTCTGTACGAGCCCAGCTTCCTCCAATTGCTGAAGAGCCTTCCTGATTATTGCTCCACTGCCCTTCCTAGCATGTTCAGGCCTTGTGCCCCTATCTTTTCTTCCGCCATACTCAGAGCGTAAATGTTCTACGCCTATTGGTCCCCTAATATAGATCTTTCTGAGTAGTGATGCGCATCGAATATACCACCAGTCTGGATTCTGCGGCGCCCGCTCTGCATGCACACCTGTTTTCACATACGGCGCCCAATCAGGGGGTCTAACAGAGTCTATGTTGTCCTTTAAATATTTAGCTAACCGCTCTATTAAGATTGACGGAGGGATATCATATGGTGTTGGCAATACTATTCATTCCCCGCTAACTTTAAGATTTCCTTTCACTATTCTAAAAAAGAGTCTTATAAATACTTATTTGCTGAGCTATTTATTTTCTTTGCTCAAGCTCTGAGTGCTATGCAACGTAAAATTTTAAATCATCGGTCAGCACAACTCAAATTTAAGAATTATAAGATTTTTATAGTTAGTAGCGTCCTGATTAATAGTGTGAAATTAAATATGAAAGTAATGGACGTACATGTTCATTATCCCTGAGCAGCAACTCATTAAAGCGTCTAATGGAAGGTTGCGAAAAAGCCAACGTATCTATGGTGTGGCTTCAAAGCCCCGGCAAACTCAGAGGAGCTGATGAAAATATGCTTATAGAGAATGCTTTCCCTGATCTAATTAAAGGATTTGGCTTTATACATCTAGGTGTTGATGACCTTTATTCACGCGGATTTACAGGATTAAAGGCCATAAACCCCTAAAGCCATACGATAGTGAAGAACCCTTTCCATACTATGAGAAAGCCGAGATAATATTAAAATGCCCATCTTATTCCATACGGACATAGCAAGATTTTCAATATACTATAGAATTTAAGATATCCTCATATTTTATGCGTCTCTATAAGAAAAAGTGAGAAAGAAACTTTACAGTTTATTCACGGATATTACTAGTCTGGGAATCCTAATATTTTTATGATGTTCACGGAGTGGGGCGGTAAATTAAGCAGAACTTTCTCTCCCTTTATTTCGACGCTGGTTTTTTCTATCCTAACATTCTCCGGATTATCAAGCGTATTTCGATCTTCAATGGTCTTGCCGGCAACATATTTATGGAACGCTTTCTTAGGTGTGATTTTTCTGAATGAAACCTCCATTTCGGAAGCTTCCATTTCATGTCGATTCACTATGTGTAAATATACTGTTTTTTTGTCCTCTGTAATTGTGGCTGAAAGATCTATGAATGGAACAGGTTCACTTAGCTCGCTAGATGCATAATAATCAGTGTCAACCGCAGTCTTTAAGACAAAGTCTCCCGTGTTTGCACCATAAAGTTTAAAGACTAAATACTGTGGAGTTAGAGCTATCCGCCCATCATCTGAGGCTATTATCAAGGGTAAAACATTAACGGTCTGAGCGAACCCTCCTATAGGCA
>CAZOWB010000028.1:0-9503 GCA_964583315.1 uncultured Candidatus Bathyarchaeia archaeon
CTCCAATTCAACTAATCTCCAACCAACCTTACTGATTAATGCGCTCTTTGTCACGGGATATCGTGTTCTGCTAATGATAGTTTTGACCATATCTAAACCATATGATCCCGTTAAAGGTGGAAAAGACCCCTTCTCCATGAAGAAGATGAAACGCTTCGCATCTTCAAACATTGAAAGATTATTAAAGAGTACATAAACACCCATTTCCAACCCATCGAATTTTTTGACAATCTCATAAAGTTCTTTGAGCTCATCATTTGTATACTGGTAATAGTACATACGTTTACCGAGACCATGAAGACGGAAGTAAGCCAGATTAGTTGTGAAGGCCGGCATCAGCTTGAATGGGTCAGTTACATGCGTAACATCCAAACTACTTAATACTCCCCTAAGTTTGTCTAGTGCTTCCTTGCCTTCCCATGATGAACCACGGGTCTCCCAAACTAGGATGAAATCTTCGCGATTAACTCCCCTAAAGAATTTTTCAGCATCCTCTAGATTTTTCAGGCTGAAGGACGCTGGAGTCTGTATAAGGATTATTTTTGCTTTTAGAATGCGACATATCCGCTTAATTTTTTCGAAGGAGTCGGAGGCTTGCTCAAGGTTCAATCTATATTTGTGAGTTATGTCCTGATGCGCTTTAACTGTAAATTCAAAATTTTCGGGGGCTTTATCCCGCCATCTCTCAGCGGTTTTGGTGCTTGGATACTTATAAAATGTGCTGTTTAACTCAACAAGACTGAAAGTCTCATAATATTTTGTTTGAGAAACAGGATAACCGCAACAACCAACCTTAATCATGCTCCATCACCCTTTATTTTACAAGTATTCCTCATATTTCTCGCCCTTTAACTTTGTTCAATCAATATTGTGCTTCGCCCCTCTCTTTTTTCAACTCTTATCACATAATCTGCTTTCTCAGCAAATGCTTCACTATGGGTTACCGCTATAACCTGCTCAACAGTCTTTAGGCGCGATATTAATTCAGCCAACCTATCTATTGACCCATCCTCTCTACCCAAACTTTCTGTCGGCTCATCCAATAGTAGCATGCTTAATCCACGTCCAGATTTAATGTGCATTATGAGTTGACCCACACCTAAGCGATATGCAAGGGCTAGAAATGTTCTTTCTCCACCGGAGATATTTAAGACGTTTCTCTCGTATCCCTCTTCGCCTATTATTATGGGCGTATAGTTCTCGTCGATTTTAACTGTGAGTGATGGACCGTCGGATCCAGCTAGATCATCCAGTATATGCTGGATTACTCTCTCGAGATACTTGATGAAGTCCCTCCTTATTTTTGGTTGTATGCTTCTGTAAGCTTGTCTAGCTTCCTCAATGAATCCTAATATTTTTTTAACTTTCTCTAGGCGTTCAATCTTACTCTGGGCTGTATCTAACCGTTCCTTGAGACTTTTTAGCCTGAGCATGATTTCGCTCTTTTGTGCTTCCAAATTTTGAACTTTATATTTTAGGCTGGAATGTTTTTCCATGGCCTCATTATACAGTCTTTGTGCCTCTTCAAGTTTTGAATAATCAAACTCTCTGATTTTGGATTGCAAAGTTAATAGCTGTCTCTTAAGGGTTTTTATCTCCCTTTCCTTCTCGCTTAGTTCCTGTAATGCTCCATTAAGGAGGTTTCTTTCATTTTTGAGGTGTCTGGCTATCTCCTCTTTTTTAGGTTGAATGGTTTGTAGATTGGAGAAGATTGTGAATAAGTTGCTTCTCAGGTTTCCAAGCTCCCTAATGTTCTTCTCGAGCTCATTTAGTTGCTGCTTGTAGTCAGAAATTTCCTGATAAAGATTCTTTATTAGTCTGTCTTTGTATTCGGGTGGAAGAGGTTGGAGGCATAGTGGACATCTGTTCTCCTTAATGAGGTTGGTTATTCGCTGAGTTGCCCGTCTAATTTCGTTTCTGACATTTTCCTCCTCGCCCTGTATGCTTGATATCTGCTCGATAATACTATTAATGTGCGATTGAAGTTCTTCTTGAGATATATCTGTGGGCAAATCTAAATCTTTAAGGCTCTTCCTGAGAGCTTCTTCTCGAATGTTTAAGGCTTCCAGTCGCTCCTCTAAGTTATTTACTCTTATTCTTCGTTCTTTAATTTCTCGCGCTAATCTAGCGCAGATACCTTCTAGGCTTCCGATCTTAGCTTTAAGTTCCGCCTCTTTGGCTTTTAGCTTCTCGCTTTCTCGCCGTAATGCCATAACTCCCTCAAGGCGGGTTAATGCTTCTTTGAATCTTAACTCTGCCTCTTGGAGCTGCTTCCGCGCCTCTTCAAGCTCCGCTTCCCTTATGGATAATTCTTTAACTGCTTCGTCATACATGCTTTGCATGCTTTCCATGTTGATTACGTCTGGATCGCGCTCTAGAGTTTTCTGTTCGCTTTCATACCACCTTTGGATCGATCTTAAATTAGCCCAGGAGGCCTCATAGTCTGATACGCCGAAGAGCTGATCCAGTCTCTTTCGCCTTTCAGTAGGCGTCATATCTAATATTTCTTTAAGTCTTTCCTGTCTAACCCACATTATGTCACGGAAGATTTCCTTATCTATCCCTATTATCGACTTTAATTGCTCAGTTACAGCCTCATTCTTCATTTCGGCTATGAGCTTTTCTCCCTTAAAGAGTTTGAGTTGCTCAGCGTCTTGGCTTATGCGGCTTCCACGTCTTCTAAGTCCCCTCCAAAGGGTGTATTCCTTGCCATTCTCTATGAATTTCAGCGCAACTCTGCCCACGTCGGCTCCTTCGCGGAGAAGATACTCGTAGCTTCTGCCAATTGGGTCGCCGAATAACGCGAAGTCTATAGCGTAGAGGATGCTGGATTTACCTGCGCCAAGTCCACCGACCAAACAGTTAAAGCCCTCTGAGAATTTTATGTAGGTTTTCACGTGAGATCTTATATTCTCGATTAATATGCTGTCGATTTTCACCCTAATAATCCCTCCAAAATCTCTCTAACCCTATCCTCTTCATCCTTAACTAGGAACTGTATTAGGTCTAAGGCTATGCGAGCCCTCTTTTCAGCTTCTTCGCGTTTATAGCGTTGCAGGAAGAACTGGAGGAAATACTCATACGATTTAGCTTTTAAATCTCTCATTTCACTCTCAAATATGCTCCGTATTACCTCCTCTGGAAACTCCTTCTCCCTCAAAAGCATGACTGGATGAACCGTAAGGGCCTTCTCAGCTGCACTCCTAATCTTCGCTAAATCAATCTCCCTCCTAGTTGATTCAGTTGGGAGCATTCCCCTCAAAACTGGAACTATAACTATACCCTCTTCATCAGCTTCTTTAATGATCTTGATGGCTAAATCGGTTATTTCCTGCGGAGATAAACCACTGAAATCTCTATCTAATATTTTGAATTTTCTTGGGCTCTCTAGCTTTATATGGTTCATTTCCATATCGCCGCTTTGATTAACCTCAATATGATAAAAGCCCTTCTCAGCGTATGCATCCTCGTAATTAACGGTTTCCGTTGAGCCACTGTAAGCCAGCACTCCGCCCCTGAAAGGCATATGTAAGGGCATATGTATGTGTCCTCCCGCATAATAGTTGAAGCCGTCTGGTATTAGGTTTGGTGGAGCCTCAGTGGCTATCTTGGGGTATATGTTAGTTATCTCCGGCACGTCTAGGGCCATGTGAAATACGAAAATGTTGAAGGAGGATTTACGCGGTGCAGGTCTCTTCATCTCATAGAATGCTGGCAGCTGTCTTTCAGTTTTATTTCTAGTTCTAAAGTTTGGTATGCCATAGACATAGCAGTATTCGTTTTCCCAGCATGCATTTTCATGTCTAGGTAAATAATAAATTAAGCCAGCGCTGTCAAGGGGATTTAATATTGTGCCTGTTATAATATTTGGGGCGGCATCATGTGAGCCGTCAACAACTAAGACGGGTATGCCAGCGTCCTTTAATCTCCTAAAATTTCTTATTGCCCTCTCCAGCGTTACATTTAGGGGACGGGCATGGTGGAATAGGTCTCCGGAGATGATCATGAAGTCGGGTTTTAATTCGATTGTTTTGTCGACGACTTCAGTGAAGGCTCTATCAAAATCTTCACGTCTTTCATTAAGATTATATTGTTCGTAGCCGAGGTGAACATCAGCTACATGGACAAAACTAAACTCCTTCAAACCACACACTACGCTCCTGCATGAATCATATTATAGTGATTAGCTGCATACACATTGATACTAAGCTATTAGGTTATTTAAGAAAAAACTTTTATCACTGATGCAACTTAAAAATCATCGACCTACTTGCGGTATATAAACATGAAAGTGTCTATTAGAAAGATACGTAAAAAGGTTCTTTCAATACGTAGGCTGAGTGACAGCCCCCTCATATTAGGGTTGTTCAGTCTTATATGGCTCATTTTTAGATCCGGAACAAAACCCTCAAGAATTGTTTATCCCTGTCAAAAGGCTGCTGCAGCAAATAGCTATCTTTGGCTAACAATATACATAATCCCCTTTTTACGCGCCCTAACCAATAAAATCTTCAAGCGGACCAATCTGAAAAGGAGAATTCTTCCAATATTGTTAGTAGTGACAATCGTTGGGGGATCAATAGTTCTATGGGAAGCCTACGAAGCCATCAAGAAGGAGACGAAGCAGGAACTAGGCATAAAAATCACCGAGAAAATGGCTAAATTTGAGCCGGCTTCAAGCATTTTTGTTGTAAATGGCACTAAAGGAAATGATTATGGAATCCTTAAACTGATAGATCTGATGGGTGAGAATGGCCTATTATTCTATAAGTCACCTGAGTATGGCAAGAATAAGGGACCCAACGGTTTAATTGCGAAGGACGATGTCGTGATAATAAAAGTTAATAGCCAATGGAATGAGAGGGGAGGAACAAATACTGATCTCGTTAAGGCCCTCATCCAAGCGATTTTGGATCGCCCTGACGGATTCATCGGCGAAATAGTTGTTGCCGACAATGGTCAGGCTCAGTATGGCTCAGCCGGCTCTGGGGGAAGCTTCAGCTGGAGCAGGAATAATGCTGAAAACATATCCCAATCAATTCAGAGTGTTGTGGATTTCTTTGCCGGCAAAAACTATAGGGTCTCCGCTTATCTTTGGGATACAATCACGACAAAAAGGGTGGGTGAATACTTCGAGGGGGATATGGAGGATGGCTACGTTGTTAATGCAACCATAAATCCTAGAACTGGGATAATGGTTTCCTACCCTAAATTTAGGACGAAGTTCGGCACCTATATAAGTTTTAAGTATGGTGTGTGGGATCCAGAGACTAAAACCTATCACAGCGATAAACTTAAAGTTATCAATTTTCCAGTCTTAAAAACCCATAGCATATATGGCGTCACCGCATGCGTTAAGCATTACATGGGGGTTGTTTCAGATAAGCTAACAGCCATGTTGGGCGCTAGAGCCCATAATACTGTGGGTAAAGGCGGAATGGGAACAGAGATTGTTGAAACAAGATTTCCAACGCTAAACATAATTGATGCAATATGGGTTAACGCCGTACCCAAGGGTGGGCCGAGCACATCCTATGGTGAGGCAACGAGAGTTAATGTTATAGCTGCAAGTATTGATCCAGTTGCGTTGGATTATTGGGCTGCGAAGTACATATTGCTTGAGGTAGCGCGAATGAAAGGTTATGATGGATTAGATTCGATGGATCCAGATAATACTGAGCCTGGATCGTTTGGGCATTGGCTTAGACTTTCAATGGAAGAGATTAGAAGAGCTGGATATCAGGTTACGGTTGATGAAGACTATATGAACGTTTACGTTTCTAATTTAGAGCAAAGTTAACTATAAGATAAATAATTCCTGATGTAGAGGATGGAGTCAATTTCAAAGAATGCTTTTACCAAGAGGACTGAAGAACAGTTTTTAGTTAAAAACTTGTAGAATATCCTTAAAAGGGAGCTTAGCTCATTAATATCATTCTGAAAGAGGATTCAAGCAATGCTGATATCTGAAATAATCCTAGAGAATTTCATGTCCTACGAGTATGCTAGGATACCCCTTAAATCAGGCGTCAATCTAATATGTGGGCCAAACGGCGCTGGAAAATCATCAATTTTACTTGGAATATCAGTTGCGTTGGGGCAATCCTATACCGAGCGCTCAAAGAAGCTAAGTGACCTAATAAGATGGGGTAAGGATATCGGACGTGTAACAATAGTCTTAAATAATTCTAAGATTAAGGGACGGAGACCGGTGCCGAAAATCAATAAGGATCAGATTTATTTGACTAGAGTTTTAAGGCGGGACGGGAAATACTGGTTTGAGATTAATAATGCTGCCGCTAGCAAGGCTGATGTCCTAAGGCTTCTCTCACGCTTTAATGTTGATCCCGACAACATGCTGATAATAATGCATCAGGATATGGCTGAGCAGTTTATTATGCTGTCACCCCAAGAGAAGCTTAAGCTGGTTGAGGCGGCAGTTGGCCTTGAAGCTTACCGCCGGAACGTCCTTGAAGCTCGAAAGAAGCTGAGCCGAATAATCAGTCAGGAAGAATCCCTCAATAAGATGCTTGAGTCAGCTGAGCAAACGCTTGGCTACTGGCGTGAGCAGTATGAGCGATATCAAGAAAAGAAGCAGCTCATCCTCAAGAGACGATTCTTGGAACGCGAGTTGGCATGGGCTAAGGTTGCAAAAAGAGAGGAAGAAGTCAATGAAATACGTAAAGAAATAGAGGAGAAACAGGCAAGTCTGGAAAGGATTGAAGAGTCAATTAAGAAGCATGAAGCATCTTTAGAGTCAATCCAAAAGGAAATAGCACATCTCAAAAGTGAGTGGCAAAATCTCTTTGATGAAAGAATTGCCTTAGAAAGGGAGAAGGTCAGATATGATTTTAGTGTTTCCAGAAATAGGGAAATCACAGAAACTCTGAAAGAAATTTTTGAGAATGGAATGAAGAGTCTGAGAAATCTATCGAGAATTATTCCCCCAATAAATAAGAATAAAGCGGAGCCAAATCTAGTGTACAATGGAAGTCAAGAAATAGGTGTGACAGGAGTCTTTAAGGATTTAAGCTACTGGTTCAGCGTACTTAAGTCCAAGATGGAGGAGATGGAAAATCTCGCGGAAATATCCGGCATTAAACTTGCGGATCTCGAGATTAGACTCTTAGATGTAAAGGATAAAATGCATAGATTAGAGAATAAAATTGATGAGCTAACAAATAATCTAATCGAGAGTAAGGTTAACATAGCCGTTCTCGGCTATCAGAAAAATGAGATTTTAAGCAGCCTTGAAATTTTAAATAAAAATCTACATAATTCGCTTGCAAATCTTAAGGAAGCAATTAAAAGGGCTGAGGAGTTAGGGCCACGCATAGTTGCCTTAAGAAATCCTGAAGAGATTTTGGATGAAATACGTGTTATGGATGGCCGTTTATCAGCTATGGCCGATGTTTCGGAAGACGTTGAAAGAATGTATGAATCATACTCGAAGCTCTATTTAGAACTTAAGGAAAAAGCTAGGGTGGCAGCTGAGAACCGGAGGAAAACCCTTGAGGAGATAGAGGCCAGAATGGAAAGATGGAGAGCCGTGATCAAAAGTCTTCTAGAAAGCGTTAACGCAGAGTATCAGAATATTTTATCGCAGGTAGCTGCCTCAGGCTTCGTCCGCCTAATAAACGAGAATGATATTGAATCAGCTGGACTGGAAATCTATGTTGGCTTTAAGGGTTCTCCACCAATCCCATTAAACATATATTCCCAGAGCGGTGGCGAAAGGAGCACAGCTACTATGGCTTTTCTGCTGGCTCTCCAGAAGCATATAAAATCCCCCTTTAGGGCTATAGACGAATATGATGTTCACATGGATCCTAGAAATAGAGAGATAATTGCGAATCTACTTATTTCAGCCGTTAAAAACGAAGGAGCACAGTATCTTGCGATAACGCCAAATCAAATGTTTTTTGAAGGAAAAGATGTTCACATAATAACGGTTCAGAATGTTGACGGTAAATCCTTAATCAGAGAGGTGGTTTAGCTAAGTTGGCAGGAGAGAAGCGAAGAAGCATTAGAGAGGCTAGGGAGGAACTGCGAAGAATAATAGACTTATGTAAGTCTGTTGAAGTTAAGGGCTTAGATCCATACGTGGTTGATGTAGAGGATTTGATAAAGATTATTAGGGAATATTTTCCAGATTGGAAGGATATTGAGGATCTATGCCTAGATACGGAGGCTTTAAGCCACATAGCTTCGGTTGTTAAAATGCAGAGCGATTGGGTTAAGCATAGAGCAACAACACTCTATAGAGATCCCTTTCTAATAGAGGAAAAAATCCGAAATTTACCGATAGAAGAGATGGCTAAAGTTTTTCTAAGCTCTTGGCATCCAATAGTTGAGTTTGAACAGCTAACAATCGGCAGCTTCAAGGAAGCACTGAGATATTGGAGTGACCTATTACCATTAAGCGAAAGATGGCGTAGAACCGGATACGTTAAATCTGAGCTTCAAATGGCAACAAAGGAGGAAATGATTAAGGAGGGGGTGCTTTCAGGCGAGGCCTTCACAGCTGAGCTAGAGAAAATGTGGCGGGAGCTGAAGGAAGCCTCCTCAAAAAGCGGAAAGATTAAATATTGGGATTTCATAGGCTCAGACACTTATGAGGAGACTATCAAGAGAGCCTATTTAACGAGTTTCCTTGTGACCTATGGTTATGCAAGGCTTGAGATACATCATCTCAAAGATGAAATATTTATTCTACCTAATGAGGAGCCTTCATCTAAGGAGGATAACGAATTAATCTCATTTCCGATTCCCATAAGCTTTGAAGAGTGGAAGCGATGGAAAGAAAAGCGAGAAGACTAAGTAAAAAATCTTATTATGTATCGAGAATTAGAAAGGTTGCGCGTCTCCTCTTCTATAGAAGACACTCTATACCAGGTGCAAAGGGCTGGGAACTGCGGAGAAGAGTCGGCTCAGACTACCCTAAAATTGTGAAATTGCTTGATGAATATTTAGGTAAGATTGGTTTAACGGTTAAAGTTGTTTTTGAGGAGGCTAATCCTCCGGAAAATCCAACTCTTGAACAGTATGATAAGGCAAGATTTTACATAACCCTTAAGGACGATTTAACCGCTGATGAGGCTAAGCTTGTTGGTTGGCGCATAGATGATTTAGCAGCTTTATGCGCGTCAATTGCTTACATAATATCTAAGGGCGGAAAAGCCCAAAGAAAGGAGTTGGAGAAGCTTTTAGAAAACAAGATGCCGGATTGGAGAGTTGACATAAATCTAAATAGATTTGTGAAGTTAGGGTATCTGATTGAAGATGATAATGAGCAAATATACCTAGGATGGAGAACAAGAGCTGAAGTTGATCAGAAGAAACTCATAGATTCACTACTTGAAGCTGAAGCCAAAACATCAGTTTAAGAAGAATATTAGATGGAGTTTGTTAATCTTATCTCGGCTCATTTTCACCCCTAAATACACGTAACAACAAAATTAAAAATTGAAAATCTGAGCAACATTCTCACTTAGTATTTTAGA
>CAZOWB010000029.1:0-9306 GCA_964583315.1 uncultured Candidatus Bathyarchaeia archaeon
GTAGCCTCTGCTTCAGCGAGAACTCTTCGTCTGCCTGCATGCTTGGATATCCGCAACATAGGCGCTCAAGCCCATAATCAACTATTTCAACCCCAGTCTGCATGGCTATTTCCTTCATCATGTTAGGCTTACGCATTATGTCAGGGCTCCTGTATTCGCGATATAAGTGGCAGCCGTAATGGAGTGCAATCTTCATCTTCTGCGGCTTAACAACGCAGCTCCTAATCTTATCTAAGCCAACATCCTCATAAAGAACCTCAATGACATGCTTGATCTCAACTTTACCTTTATACTCCCTTCCATAACGCTTCAAAATCTCATTGACTTTGCTTCTTTTTTCTACATCATGCCTCAAAACCTCATTTGCCTCAACCAAGGTTTCATAGCAGCCATTACATAGGGTCATCATGTCTAGGCCGAGCTCCTCAGCAAACGTAAGGTTCCTGGCAGATATCGTTAAGGCAGCCATCTCATCTAGGAGACGTGATACCACAGGCTCTGGACAGCAAGAGTAGCCAAGCAGGTCAACAGCCTCAAGCCCAACCTTCTCGAAAACCTTCCTCGCCGCTATCTCAATGTTTGGTAGCCGCATCGGAATCTGGCAGCCAAGGAAGAAAGCGTATCTAACCATTCACTTCATCCTCCTCCATTACTTATATCTTAACCTCTTCTTCTCCCAATCAAACCCAACCTTATCACTTAAGTTCGTATCCTTAATCATGCTATGGAATTCGCTCATGGATTTCTCATCTGCAAAGGCAAAACCCGCGGACTTCGATAAACCAGCGCTTTCACGCTTCCTCTGAATAAACGATGATATAGGAGCTACGCAGCTACTTAATATTAATGCTTCAGCAACAGGCCTAGCCTTAGGCGGTAAAATACCCTCAAAGGGCTTCTTAAGCGGTCTCTTATCGTCTGGCCAATCCTTCGTTAGCACCAATCCATGCTCAGGCTCCGGATGCCTCATAAGTGTGATCCCAAACAGATCTGATATTTCTCTCTCAATGAAGTTCGCTGCCGGAATCAAATCAGCAATTGATTCAAGGGTATTATCCTCTTTAGGCTTTAGGCTCCTAACTGTTAGAACTATTCCATTTATGTGGAAGTGATATAGGTACTCCATGTCTAAGCCATTGTCAACCGCGGAGAGGGTCATGAAACGCAACATCGAATAACGATTTTTCAGTAGCTGAACAACCCTTCTAATGGCGGACGGTTTAACCCTAACGAAAACTCTTCTCTCACGTTGTTTATAGGCTTCAAGGAGATCTCCGTCAAGTTCCCCCTTTAAGTAATTAATTACTTCACTCTCAAGATCTGTAACCATCTTCTCTCACTCCTCCAGATAGCGTTTTCTATTGAACTCCCAAGCCTCCTTCCTCGTTGCAACCCTAATGGCCTGAGGCGAACAGAACTTTGCACATTGGGGATCTCCATCGCAAAAGTCACATTTCATAGCCACATGATAGTCGGCGTTAAACCATGGAACAGAAAGCGGACATGCAACAGTGCAAGTCTTACAGCCTATACACTTCATCGGATTTATTTTAACCAGTCCAGTTTCCTCATCTTTTACCGCAGCTTCTTTAGGGCATGCAGCGACGCAAAGAGGCTCGTCACAGTGTTGACAGTAAATTGCTTCAAACTCGTTAGTTTTCTCGTTAAACTGTATATGTAAGTTAGATCTACTCAAGTCAAAGTTTCTGAAATGGTAGTAGACGCAGGCGATTTCGCAGAAGAGGCAACCAGTACACTTTGTTGGATCATACAAAAGAACCCTTTGCTCCGCCACCTCAACCTTTTGCATCCCAACCCCTCAAACCAACTCATTTCTTATTTAACAAATTAAATTATTAAAAAAAGTAATTTAGGTTTTAATTATTTAGAGTTTTCCCTTTAAACGCCAAACATCAAACTTTTGAAGTTTATTAAGGAAATAAATAAATAATTCTTAAGCCCGTTATATTTTGGGATGATGCGTGGCGACGGCGCGGAGCCCACCTGGATGGGCTGTGACGCCCTTAGAGACTAACCTCCGCTGACCAAAAAATTGGAGGAAACTTTTTAAGGCTTTTAAGTAATTTGCTCTTCTTCTCTTATTATTCAGGAGGTTAAATATTTGAAGTCTAAGGTTGCAATTTCATTAGGTGTGAAAGCTGATAATCCCGGACTTTTCGAGGAGAAACTAAGTGATATAGCTGATGTTCTCCCAAGCACGCTTAGAAGAGGAGAAATATCAGGAGATGCTAAGGAGTCTGAGGCAATAATACTGGGTCTTGAGCCTATAGACGATGCATTTCTAAATGACTTTCCAAAATTAAAAATCATCGCAAGATATGGAGTCGGCTACGACAACGTTGACGTTGAAGCATGCACGAGAAGAGGCATATACGTCACTCATACTCCTGGAATCCTATCGCATGCAGTCGCAGAACTTACAATATGCTTAATGCTCTGCTTATCAAGAAAACTTTTCCAAGCAGATAAATATGTGAGAACAGAGTGGGCGAAACCTAAGAAAGAGACTAAGCTTCCAAAGGGAATAGATCTCTATGGCAAAACTCTCGGAATAATCGGTCTCGGACGCATAGGATATCAAGTTGCCGCTAGAGCGAAAGCCTTCGGCATGAAAATAATATACTATGATATAGAACGTAAGACGGAAGCCGAAAAAACCTTGGGGATCCAATGCGTAAGCCTAGAAACCCTCCTAAGAGAAGCAGACTTTGTATCACTGCATGTTCCACTAACACCCAAGACAAGAGGCCTAATAGGCGAAAAAGAATTAAAGCTCATGAAGCCGACGGCCTACCTAATAAACACGTCAAGAGGCCCAGTTGTAGACGAGGAAGCCTTATATAGGGCTCTAAAGGAGGGGTGGATAGCTGGCGCTGGATTAGATGTCTTTAATGAAGAGCCCCTCCCGCTAGATAGCCCCCTTATAGGCCTAGAAAATACGATCTTAACACCGCACATAGGAACATACACTGCTGAAACTAGAAGAGCTATGGCATTAATGTGTATAGAAAATGTGCGGGCAGCATTGATGGGAAAAACCCCACCAAATTTAGTGCCAGAACAGAGAGGAAAAAGATTTTAGCAGAATAAACCTCCAATTTTTTCTCTTATCCAATTCTTAATGTTACAAACAAAATATTGAAAAGCCAAGTTTCCTAATAGAATTAATTGGTGATACGTTATATGGTTATGGAAGATTTCAACCTACTCATATCAACATCTCGAGGAAACGAAAATAACGCTTGCTCAGAAATATGGTTTCTTCTAGGCGAGTTAGGCGATAAGGAAGCTTTGGTTGATAAGACAGAAATTTCAGGCCTTATTGTCGCGAAAACAAATTTGGATCCATTCAAGGCTGTGGAAGGATTAAGGAATCTCCTCAGAGAAAGACCATGGGAATTCCGATATGTTTTGAAGGTTCTCCCAATAGAAATTGTAGTTAAAACTAAAATTGAGGAAATAAAAAGGGCTGCCGCAAAGCTCCACCATAAAATTCTAGAGAATGAAACCTTTCGTGTTACAGTTGAGAAACGGCACTCAAACATATCAACAAGAGATTTAATTGAAGCGGCTGTTGAAAACTTAGACCGCAAAGTTAATTTAAGCAATCCAGACAAAATAATATTAATTGAGGTTCTTGGGAGACTGACGGGTATTTCAGTAATTAAACCCAGCGATATACTTTCAGTTACAAAGGAAAAACCCGCCTGAAAACATAAAATGTTATTTTCGTTATTGCCTAACGTTGCACAACTAGGAGAGCCGCTCGCTCTATAATAATACTTTTCAGCGCATCTCTCAAGGATCCCCTCATAGAGGCCTCAAGTTCAGCCTCAGATATATTAAATCTTTTCATTATAGCGGATACTTTCTCGTCCGTTAGCTCAATCACGCTTTCGTCTCTCTCACCGTCCAGAACTCCCGAAATATTATTAACCGCGGAGACCGCCTCATCACGGCTGTCGGCGACAATTACCAGAGCAACATCGCTGGATGAAGGCTTAACACCTAAGATTTCAATAGCCCTTCTAATTTGATCCTGTCCGGAGGCAAAAAGCAGAATCTCAACCGCCAGACTCTTTGAAATATTTAAACCTGACTCAAAAGATTTCAGTGCATTTAATGCCGCAAAATATAAGTGTTCAAAACCAGCCACTAAAGAGGCATCCAAAACTTGAATATGACAGCTTCCAGCCCTAGACCTAATTCGATTAAGGAATTCATCTACATTATGAATTTTAACGTTTCTAAAGCCTTCAACAATTAGATATTTCCCTAAAATCTTAGCCTCTATCACTTTGTCTCCTCCAGAGCCTCCCTTATAAATCGGTTGATTAGATCCCTGCTCATTCCGCCTTCAGCTAATTTACGTTTTACCTCATCAATTGGTATGCCATCCCGCCTACACTTCTCAACTAGATTTCTCACAGTTTCTTTCCTCTCCCAAGGAAAGACGATCCATCGCCTAGTAACCCTCACGTAATAATCTGGAATAATGGCGCTCCAAGGCTTATAATAGATAGTTGCAATTTTAATTATATCCGCTTTCCTCTTCTCAACATGCTCCTTGACAAGCTTTAGGCTCTTACCAGTATCCGCAACATCATCCATGATAAGCACCCTTCTACCTTTAACCGAAACTGAAAGAGGTTGTGTTATAACAGGTTCATTTCCAACCTCAGCAACACCACGATAAAATTCAACACGAATATTGGCTAATTCAACATTACCAAGTAGATCAGACATAACTCTAGCAGGCGGCCAACCTCCACGAGAAACGCCGACGATGATGTCAGGAGAAAAAGAGTCCTTTCTAATCATGTCCGCTAGGGTGAGGAGCATCTCATATATTTCATCCCATGAAGGAGCCTCAAAATCTATATCTAACCTCAAATTACACCCTCAAAAAAATGTTAGCATCAAAAATATAAAAATTAAGAAACAATTTTTCAAAGTAATTAATGCTCTCATGATTTAACATTTAGAAAAGAATTTCGGAATTTTCAGCGTATTTTATGCGAGCTCCTGTAATGCTCTTAATCTCTTAACTATGTTTGGGTGCGTTGAGAAGAGCTCAGCTATTTGATCTAACAGTGTAACTTTGCGCCTTAGATACTCAGATACCAATTCTCGATCGCCTCTCAATCTTCTTGAAAGTATGATAGAATCCCTCTCCGCACTATCTGGGTCAGATATGAATAGAGCCTTAAAGGAACTTAAGCTCCCCGTATCTCTGTAGCGTTTACGTACTCTCCTAGTTGAGTGAACAATTTTTACTAGTCCCTCTGAAAGCTTTCTTGCCCCATCCTCCACGACTGTTGCACTATGCCTATCAGCATAGTATTCCCTCAACCTACTCAAGTATAGCGTGAACAACGTTAGAATCCAGTATACAACTATGCTTAATAGACCTATCAACACTAGTAGACCTCCGTTTCCACGTTGATCCCTGCCACCTCTATAGTACATTGATGACCACATCAAAGAGTAGCCAACATAATAGAATAACGCTGGTAACAATGATACGAACATCATTACCTGCATGTCTCGATGCTTTATATGTCCAATCTCGTGGCCTATAACAGCTTCAACCTCCTCCATATCAAGCGTGCTTAGCAAGCCTGTTGTAACAGCTACTCTGTTACCTGAAAGCGGTGAACCATAAGCAAACGCGTTTGGTATTGGAATGTGAGCTATTCTTATTTCCGGCATTTTTATGCCGCTTCTCGCACTTACTCTCTCAACTATTCTGTATAGCTCTGGCTCCTCATCTCTCGAAATCTTCTTGGTACGATATATCGCATCAATCATGTAGGGCGCCATAAGCCATTGTAGAACATTAATGAGAATTACGAAGGCGCCTAAAGTTAAAATGTTAAATACGCCAAGCAGTGAAAGTATGATCGCTACAAATAGTGTAGATAGCCCTATTATGGCAGCTAAGGTTGCAAACATTGCGAACTTTAATTTGAAAACGCTCACTGCTTGGTCACCCGAAGAAGAAAAATGTAAAACTCAGATATATATCTTTTATCCAAATTTTCTTATAGACTTTAACTTATTCAGTCACCGTTTCATTAAATCGCTAACGTATCCTTTTTCTCTCTCCACCTCAGGGCTTAAATTATCTAAAATTTCCTCAATTTTTTCAGAAATTACTTGTTTCAACCTCTCTGATATATAGCCATAGTGCACTATTTCATCAAGCTTCTCAATATCTATTTTCTCAATTCTCCCATTAGGCCACATACATATGTCAGCCTCTAAATCCACATATCGAACCTTAGTTGGGTAAACCTCTATGGGTGTATTCACATTAACATAAGTGCCCTTATATTCACCATCCTTCGAGAAGTAAGAAGTCTGAAAACTCCATTCACCAATCTTCATGCTTGTAACTGCATAGTCCCCCGGTTCTTTCCGAGTCCTAAGCCCATCATAAATGCCTGGCGTTGAAAACACCCTTAAAAGTTTAACCTGCTGACTCTGCTCATTGAACTCCACTATGCGGGCTTCACCTAAACTATATACTCTACCATTCACTTTTACATGCTCTATGCCTATTTTTGCTCCCTCATAAGGGTACTCGCGCCATATAGTCTCCCTAAAAAGATTTTCAACCTCCCTATATGGGCAACCCTTACTAAGGAGTCTCTCAGCCATCTCAACCATGTATGCAATTTTGCCTCCACAAGCCTTATAATAGTGATGTCCATTTAATGTTGGAACAACTCTACTCCTAATTTCATCTAGCTTTCTCTTTGAAAGACCAGGAAACTCAACATTTATGCGGATTTTTCTTTGCTGAATAGATGCTTCAACTTCTCTTAGAGTTTCTCCTATAATCTCAGCTAGGTTCGTTTGATCGCTTACCTCATAATTGGTTCCTATAGGCGAAAAGATTGATAGTCGCCGTCGAACTATAACATCGTCAAGCGTACCGAGAAGTATCGAAACAAATTTTTCAGCTGCCGTAGCGTTGCCAACTACATTAACACCTTGCTTATCAAATCTATCACTTATCTCTATGTCTGGCTGACTAACCTCCTCGAGTGTATCCGATAGCTTAAATCTTTCTTTTATTGGCGCAGAAGGTTGAACTATTTTAAAGCCGTTGTCAAGCAGTAACCGCGTTAAGGCCGTAGCGTATATTCCCCTCACCTTAGCCCTAAACATATCTAAGCTCTCCCTCGCTTCTTGAAGCTAAATTTCTTTCTTAATAACCCTATAAAGACCGTCGATTTTCTCTACTTTGAATTTTACGCCCAAAATTTCTTCTACTAACCAAATGTTTGATTCAAGGTGATCAGATATGGCTCGTGTTAAGTATACTGATTCGCCACTAGCTAGCGCCACATATGGCACTAACATATCAGCCATGTGAACATCAACTGTTGCTCTTGCATCTATCTCTTCAATTAAACCTCTGACGGCTTCCCGCGCCACTTTCTCACTTGTCTTCCTAATTTCCCCTATCGAGTCGCTTCCAATTAAAGCGCCCTTATCGGTCTCAGCCCACAGGGCTAGTGAGCTACCCTTCTGTAGCGGATTTGAGAAATCATTTACTACTCGGATTTTCGGATTTAAACCCCTCGCCCGAAGGAGTCTTTCAGCCTCCCTCGCCTGTCTTTCAGCAACTCTTCTATCAGCCAAGAATGTGCAAACTGATACACCCTCAACCGTTTTTATCCCGCCAAACTCTTCAAGCTTTATTGGCTTAAGCTCCTTACATGGCTGAGTTCTTAATATAACCTCTCCCATGCCCTTGGGATAATACCCGTATTTCCTAACTTCTATTTGAGCCCTTAACCCCATCCTACCGAGAATTCTTAAGTAAACATATTTAAGATAGTTTATTGTGGGTGAATGCCTAACATCTGTTCCACCCTTAGAAATTTTAAGCGTAACTTTTTCCTTAGCAAATGCACATATCGGCAAAACAGTCATTATCAGCATTGGTATGCTACCAGCGGTTCCTATCTCAGCATACAATTCTCCGCCCCTTATCTCCTTCGGCTCAAACCATAATTCCTGAGAGCCAACATATGCTCCCCTCACACTTGCGCTACAAAGCTTAGCGGCTGTTAAAACCGACTCTAGATGCTGGGGTCTAAGGCCTGGTTCACTACGCTTTTTGCGTATATTATAAATGTGTAATGGTTCACCCAGTATGCTGGCTAAGGCAACTGATAAACGCAATAGTGTTCCACTGCCACTCTTTTGTCCTCCATCTATCTCAAGCATCTCTAATTTTTCCTCTTTTAAACATGGTTACTGAATATCAATTAAGATATTGAAAAACCAAAAATAAAACTTAATCTTTCAGCGAAGATCTCCTTCTCAAAAAAGAACCTAAATCTAAAGCATTCTGGGAAATTATAAATAGATGAATGAGAATAAATGTTTTGGATTAAAGGGGAAAATTGCAGTCTTTGTTATTAGTGGTTTCCAATTGGAGTAGCCGAAAAATATGAGTGAAGAACCTGATGTAAAAGACCTTCTTAAGCGTATAGACGATCTGTTGAGAGTTCTTAAGTTTATATCGGATGATCTTCTTGAAATTTCAAAAATGCTGAGAACATACGTTGGCTCTCGTATGAAAACAACACTAAGTCCAAGTATAAGCCAAACGGAGAAAATAAGAACAATCGATGACGTCCAGAAGGTTTTTCCACAGGATTTACTAGGCCTTCTTTTGTTTGAGGTTGCAGACGATTACATAATTGTTAAACCTAGACATTATTTAGGTCCAGAAAACTTCGCGAGAATAGCTTCGATAGTTCGTGAGCAGCTCAAAGGCGAATATGTTAGTCACGGAAAGGAATCGCACTTTAGGGTTCCAAGAAAATTATAGAGAGTCTTCCCTAACCTTTATTTCCCTCGGTTAAGCTACAGCAATAATAAAGAATAAGTAATTCTTTTGAGAACACTCTAGATTTCTGATTCTCCTTATTCACATATTAAGAAACAATTAGGCCTATAGAATAAAAAAGAAGATCCTATTATACTATCGCTTACTAAGATCATGAATTGCACGTAGTTCCTATGTTTACTTTAAATATAGAATGTTTCTCCCGTTCCCCTTCTTCTTTCTCTAGCTCTTTCTTCAGCTTCACGCCTAGCTTCTACCACTACGCCGCTTTTTCTTGCGCCCTGCTTTGTAACTTCAATATCATATTTTATGAATTCTTGAACAAACTCCCCCAATCTTTTATTCATTTCAGCTAATTCCTCTTTGTCAAATGAAACCATTATATCTGGATTGTTAACCCAGTTCATCCATCC
>CAZOWB010000030.1:0-9237 GCA_964583315.1 uncultured Candidatus Bathyarchaeia archaeon
CTGTAGTTTACCATAAAATCGATGAGAAAAAAGCAAATCTACGCTATCTCTTCAAAAGGTCATTCTATGAAGGACTCTCAAAAGCTTTAATCACTAGTGCAAGAAAAAAGATATCGACAGTTTTATCCTCCGAAAATCAATACCTAAAATATATCTTAAAAACAGCCATCCCATCAAGACTCAAGAAAATCTACAAACCACAATATTCCCTACAGATACTAACTCTAATATTCTCTTCCATGATAGTTTTTTCAGGCTTCCTAACCGGTAAAATCATGAATTACCTCACATGAATCCGCCTGCTAAAATAATCCTAAATTTAAAAAATAAAGGAATGTGTTTTTCCTTGGAAAATGTCATTAACGAAACCGAAAAACCCAATATTCTCATAATAAATGTATGCAATCCGCTCAGCATGGGCGGAGCGGCAATAACGTTAACGTTAACAAGGTACCTTAGAGATAAGCTCCCAAACGTGAAGCTCACTTTAATGTCATCTAGAGAACGTGACCGAGAAATCTACCAAAAAAAGTATAAAATGCAGAATGTTGAGTTCATACCCCACATTTGGTATAGAGAAGGAAGCTCAACATTTAAAACCCTAATCAGCTCAAGCATTCCAGCAATATTCACGCTTTTAAAATGCATTTCCTCTAAATACTTAAGAAAAATCGGCCTCCCCATTAAACACCCATTTGAAAAATATGAGATTATTATCGATTTGAACTCGGACGCAATAAATGAGCATTATGGAGTAGTCTTCCCCCTATTCACACTTTTCAATCTGCTTATAGCTTCGTTTTCAGGCAAACCAATAGTTGTCTCTCCCTGCACTATAGGGAAATTCAAGAAGCCGTTCATGAAATCCGTAGCGAAATCAATCTTGAACAAAATGAATATAATAATGGTTAGGGAGGATCTCAGCCGAAAAAACCTGGAAGAGCTGGGCGTGTCAAAACCTAAAGTTGCTTTAGGCGCCGATCTCGCTTTCTTATTCGAACCCGAACAAATCGATGCTGAGAGTATTGCGGGGATTAATCTAGCGGAAATTAAGAAGCCGATAGTTGGAGTTGCTCCAAGCCAAGAAATATATAAATACGCTTTCACTGAAGAAGCAGAGACCCCAGAAGAAAAATATGAAAAGTATGTGAAATTGATGAGTGAAACAGTGGATTTTGTAGTCGAAAAGCTTGATGCATCTGTTATTTTAATACCCCACTCACTTAGCGAAATAAATAGTCCCCGCCACAAACTTCTCGACGACAGAATAGCATGCCGAAACATATATGAAAAAGTGAGAAACAAGCATAGAGTGCAGCTAATAGAAGAACACCATAGACCCGACGAAATTAAAGCCCTCATCGGAAAATGCGATTTATTCATAGGATGCAGAATGCACTCAACAATAGCCTCAACAAGCATGCTTGTACCCACAATTGCCCTAGCCTACGGAGAAAAATTTGAGGGTATAATCGGCAATTTAATGGGGCAAAAAGACCGCGTTATCAGAGTAAACATGAAATACGAAAACCTCTCCAGACAACTGAAATCAAAAATAATAGATACATGGGAGCAGAAAGATCTCATTAAAAGAGACCTCCAAGAAAAACTTAAAAACGTCCGAGAAATCGTTTACTCCTCCCTCTTCTTAATGAGAGAAGCAATAGAAAGCGAATTAAAACAAAAAGAAATCTCACCTACAATTTTGAAGAGTGAACAAATTGAATAGAAGTCAAAAAACTGAAATTCTCCATTACGACAGAAAACGGGCGCCTAGTGCAGAAGCCCTCAGATCCCTAACCTTCGTTATTGAAAACGGGCTCTGCACTGGATGCGGAACATGCTCAGGGATATGCCCAAATGACGCAATAAAGATGAGCAAAGATGAAAAGCAAGGTATCTACCTGCCTAAGATAGATTATCAAAAGTGCACTGATTGTGGTTTATGCTCGAAATCCTGTCCAGGATATAAAGTCGATTTTAAAGAGCTAAACCTCGAAATATTCAGAAAGATCCCGCCCCCAACTATCGAGGGTAGCCTATTAGGTAACTATCTAAAGTGCTACGCTGGCTACTCAACAGACCATGAGGTGCGATACAAATCCGCTTCAGGAGGCCTAATCACCCAATTATTACTTTTCATGCTGGACGAAGGAATAATAGATGGGGCGCTAGTAACAGGAATGGGAAAGGAGAATCCCCTAGAACCGAAGCCCTTCATAGCTAGAACGAGGGAAGAGATCATAAATGCCTCAGGATCTAAGTATTGTCCGGTTCCCGCAAATGTTGCCTTAAAATATATTTTACGTCAAAAAGGAAAATACGCGGTTGTAGGATTACCATGTCACATTCACGGCTTAAGAAAAGCCGAACAAGTCATTAAGAAACTGAAGGAAAGAATAGTTCTACATATGGGAATATTTTGCTCTCACACTGACACATTCTTGGAAACAGAATACCTCCTATACCGCTTTAATATTAAAAGCAAAGATGTTAGCAAAATAGCGTATCGGGGTAAAGGATGGCCTGGGATGCTAACCATCAAATCAAAAAGGGGAAACGAAGTCAACGTCCCCTTCCACGAATGGATCAAAGCCCACGCATACTGCATGTTTGCCCCCAGCCGCTGTCTCCTCTGCTGCGATCACTCCGCAGAATTATCAGATATCTCTTTCGCCGATGCCTGGCTGCCTGAATTTCAAGGGGATAAAATAGGTACTTCGCTGATTATTTCAAGAACTAAAGTTGGTGAGGAAATCCTGCGAAAGGCGGTGGCAAACAAAAAGATTGAAATAAGAGAGATAGACTGCATCAAAGTAGCTGAATCGCAGAAAATGATGCGCTTTAAAAAGAACAGTTTGGCGGTTCGCTTCCTATTTTTTAAGGCAGCTAGCAAAAAAATCCCCATCTACAATAGGAGGTTGCTGAAGCCCAGCTTAATCGACTTCCCCCGTTCCGGAATAATTTTCGTTAACAGATACATTGCATCAAAACGTTCCCTCTGGAGATTCCTTGAGAAATTCATCAATTTGCAGAGTCCATTGGAAAAGATGTACACTAAAGTGTTAGGTTCCTCTCCATCTAAATCTGAAAGAACCCCGGCGGTATCTAAAGTGTCATCCAGAAAGGAATCCGCCAATTCCGCATATAAGGAGGTCAACTAAATTTTGGTTAAATGTCACATAATACATGTCGGCACCATGAACAATAAGGGAACCCAAGCGCTCCTAATAAGCGATGTCTCCCTTCTCAAAACATTCCTCAAAGACCCTTCAATTTCAGTTTCCACAACCGATGTTGAAGGAGTGAAGGACTTAAATCTGCCCCTAGAGGCCGTAGTGCCCACAATAGTAGACATCCCATTTAAGAAGGCGGATGCGCTGAGCAAGAGATTCAAAATTGGGCGGAGCGGATTAAAATACAAGTTATTAATTATCAGCGGATTACTACTCATGCTTATCCAAGTGCTTCTCTCACTGATATCCGCACTTTTCATCAAAATGGGATTAAAGCCGGTCTATCGAGGCGAAGTTCTAAAACGAATGAAAGATTGCGACTTGGTGATCTCCTGTAGCGACGAAAACTTCAAGGAGTCAGCATCCTTATTGCCAACAAGCTTTTACTGGATTGCAACATGGTGGTCAATACTTTTCGAAAGAACCCTCGAAATATTGATGGCCAAATTTTTTAATAGGCCAGTCATCATGTTTCCGAATTCCATCGGCCCATTCAAAACTTACGTAGGGCGTTTCTTATCGAAACTTGCATTAAATAGATGCGACTGCCTCATGCTAAGAGACGCAATTTCCTATAAAATAGCTGAGTCGCTGGGAATAAATTCCACCAAAATTCTTACGGCTGACACAGCTCTCTTATTGGGAAAGAAAACACGACTTTCAAGAAAAAGGGATACTGAGCCATTAATCGGAGTATCCCCCGGCGTCTATAGCCACGGTCTCCCAGCTGATAAGGTGAATGAGTATATAAAGGAGCATGCTGCAGCCCTCGACATGGCTGCTGAAAAATACGATTTATCCATAGTTTTTCTACCCCATTATATTAGCGGCTTCAAATTCGACGATTTGGGAATAAGCAAGCTAATATGGCAGAGCATGGAGAACAGGGAGCGCGCAACAATAATTCAAGTAAATGATGTGAATGAATTTAAGTCTTTACTGGAAAAAGTGGATATGCTTATTTCCTCTAAGATGCATCCAGCCGTATTGGGAGTATCAAGTTTCGTGCCTACCCTGTGCATAGCCTACGATCACAAGCAGTGGGGACTATTCAATCATTTAGACATGACGGAAATGGTCATAAATATACAGGAGGCAGATAGGAAAACAATTTTCTCTAAAATAAGCTTAATCTGGGAGAATAGGAAGGAAATAAAAAATCTGTTACAGAAGAAAGTTCCCGTACTACAAAAGAGCACTGAAAATTCCATCAGAGAAGTTTTAGTTTACTTCACACTTCCAGAAAAGAGGTGAAATTTATGCATCAGTATTTTAGCGCCCTTTACCACTTCTACGGAATTATTAAACGTGCATACTGGCGCCGAGAAAAATTACGTCAACACCAAGAAAGAGAACTCAGAAAAATCATAAAGTATTCCTATGAAAATGTTCCATTTTATCACAGGAAATTCAAAGAGGCTGGAATAAAACCCAACGACATAAAAACAATCGAGGATTTAAACAAAATTCCAATAACAGAAAAATCCGAGCTGAGAAGCAATCTCAATTCCGTAATCTCCAAAGAATTTAACATTAGAAATCTCAGAATGCTGTCAACAAGCGGATCCACAGGGAAGCCGCTCCACGTTTTCATTAGTAAAAAAGAGGATCTCCTCAGAAAAATCAAGCATCTCAGAGCCAATATTAGCTGCGGCCAAAAATTCAGGGATAGATGGGTTGCAATAACTTCCCCCTCACATTTCAGCGAGGTTCCAAGTTTCCAGCGAATGTTAGGTTTCTTCTCGCCAATCTTCGTGTCAGTCTTCGATAGCACAGAGAAGCAGCTATCCAAAATAGAGGAAATCAAACCTGACGTTTTAGGCGGATACTCAAGTTCCCTTCTGCTTCTAGCAAAAAAGGCCGCAGAAAAAAATCTAGATACAATAAAGCCAAAAATAATCTTCAGCGGCGCTGAACTCATCGACGACTTCTCCCGCCGCTTCATCGAAAAAACATTCAACGCCCCAGTTTATGACCAATACGCAATTATAGAACTCGAGCGCATCGCTTGGCAATGCCGTGAAAAAGAAAAATATCACATAGACGCTGACTTCATAATCACGCAGTTCATCGACGAAAACGGTGAAGAGGTCTCTGAGGGGGAGAGCGGCCAAATAGTCTGCACAAGCCTATTTAATTACGCAATGCCCTTCATCAGGTACGCCGTTGGAGACATTGGTGTTCCCTCCAATGAGGAGTGTCCTTGTGGAAGAACTCTCCCCTTAATGGAGGTTATTGAGGGTAGAAGAGACTCGCTTTTAGTTCTTCCAGACGGCCGCTTCCTGTCACCAAGAGTAATGACGATAACTATGAACTCATTTAAATTAAGCCAATATATCGACCAATTTCGCATCATACAAAAAGACCTAGATCTTTTTAACATCTTCATAAAGAAGAAAGGAAACCTCGATGAGCAAGCCTTCAAAAGAGAGCTATTATCTCATATTAGAAGAAACCTTAACGTAACTGCTCAGGAAGTATCTTTCCAAGTAGACTTTGTGGATGAAATCCCCCTAGACAAGAGCGGGAAATTTAAAGCTATCATTTCAGAGCTTGGCGGATGCCAACAAATAAAGGGAGGCAACTAAGCAGCCAAAACAACTTCTCTCAAAAGAGGAGGAAAAGAAAAATTGAATAGAAGAAAAATTTGCTGGACGTTAATCCTTCTAGTGGGAGCAATATGGATTCTCACGGTTACATCAACCTCAATCTACTCCATCGAATCCAGCGACTTGGGATTAGTAAGTAAGATGCCCCCCTATTTTTGGGTTGGTTTAATCTTACTTGGTTTTCTCTTCTATGCTGGTAGAGATTCCGAAAGCTATCTGTTTGCAGCTTTCATATTCACAATCCTATATCTATTTGCCGCACCAGCCATAATCAAGGAAACTGTTTGGCTGAGTAACTCATTTTATCCGTTCGCCGAAAGCATTTTAATAAATAATTCCGGCCATTTAATAGGTAGATCATACGCTCCTCTCTTCAGCTATATCCGCTGGCCGATTTTCCTATTCTTCTCAAGCGCCCTCACACTCATAACAGACTCTCCCCATCTCCCCCTACTGAGATTCTTCCCCGTCTTCACAATCTCTCTCCTCGGTTTACTAACTTTACTAGTATTAAGGGTTAAATTAGACACCCGCCACGCGATCTTCGGCGCATCTTGGTTTCTAAGCAGCTTTTGGCTACGCCAACAATATTTCGGGCCGCAAAGCTTAGCATACATATTCTTTCTCCTATTTCTCCTAATGGTTTCCTGGATCTTCTTCAGCAATAAGACTGGTAAAAGAAGATGGACTGCTCTCCTAGTATTATTATTTGCTGTGATCGTGATGACTCACGCGTTGACCGCTGTAATGTCGTTAATAACTCTGGTCGCTTTATATCTAGCGCAAAGACTCATCATTAAGTCTAATTCCCTCTCAACCGAACTTTGTCTTCTTATATTAACAATTTTCTTTGCTTCAGCCCTCTTTATTTCAGGAACCTTCTCTTTTACCGTCAAGAAAGTTTATAGTAGCCTATTCGGGATAATGAGGCTTTCAATCTATCGTGAGTCGAAACGTATTATTGGCTCTCCAGCAAACGACCTAAATTATCTATCTTCCTGGGCGTCGGTTCTATTAAATGTTGCATTAGCCTTTCCCTCTATGATTCTTCTATTAAAGAATTCGCTTTTCCACAAGCAATCTAAAAAAGATGATGTTGGAATTTTTTATGTAGCTATGCTATGTTCATTCGGTGTTTTTGCGTTTACAATGCAGTATGGAAGTCATGAAGCATACCAACGTGCTTTCATGTTTGGGCTAGTGCCCCTAGCTTATCTTTGCATAAAAATATTGAAAAATAGGCCGAAAATGCTGGTTTTTCTCCTTACAGCTCTAATTTTCTTAAACTTTCCAGCTCAGTATGGTTCTGACTCATTTAGGTTGGCCACTAAATCGCAGCTTGCCGGCGCTAGATTTACGGCTTTTTCGTTACCTAAAGGTTCATCATGCTTCGATGAACTTTCTTTCTACGTCAGATATTATGGTCCACTAAAGAGCATCAGATTCGAATCTCTTATAAAATTGCCCTTCACATCCTTCCCCGACGAAGCGAGAGTTAACAGTATGATAGACAAAACTAAATACGTTGTTTTGTCCGACCTGCAGGAAAACTATTACCTGTATTATCTCGGAGAAAACCCTCTAAATCAAGTAACCCTCAGTGATTTAAATAGGATTTATGATAATGGGAACTTTTCCCTACTTAGGCATCCATAAAAAATTGAGAAATTGATATAGATGTAACGAAGATATTTCCCGGGGTTCTCTAGCTCTGTCCCACGTAGGCTGTGGATGCAACTAAGCTGTCACCGTAAACAATGACTGATTTTTGCACTCTAGTCGCTGAAATCAATCCGAAGTCTATTTCATCGACCCCACCGAAGTACGATGTGTCTATGCCGCTAATCTCTAGAATCTTTATGCCATCAATATAAACCTCCACTAGGCCCTGTGAAGAATCTTTCTTCCAGTGGAGTTCAATACAATACCATCTCCAGCTTTTTATGTTTGGTTCCGCCGCGTAGACCGGTCCAACCCATCCGCTTCCATCTCTAGCGTAAATTATCCATTTATCAGCATTACCGCTACGTCTAATGCCGATTCCAGCCAGAGAATTCCCCTTAGCTCTTAGGCGTATAACGTAGAATCGATCTCCATTATCTTCTAGCGGTAATCCCTTAGGTATGTTGACGTATGCTCGCACATATATTTCATCAACGCTGCTTATCTTCTTGTAGCAGTATGCATTTTCGTATCTTCCGCTCCCGTCAGACCTAAATCTGCCGTGGAAGTCTCCTTCTAGCGGCCGCCAATCGACAACCCTCACAGTTTCAGATTTAGTTACGTAGGTACCTGTCCATTTACTGAAGTCGCCTGACTCAAAATTGTCCTTAAAGATGATCCTTGGGAATCGCTCGATCTCGGCCTGTAGTAGCGCGACTGCGTATCCGTTAAGGAGCAAGGGTACATCGGAGTTGATTGTTCCCGTTTGCACCTGTGGCGTCTCCCATGATATTGTGTTGTCAATCTTTGTGTAGTTTATCTGCCCTCTAACTCCCATTACGTAGACTTCTCTAGGCTCATTAGCTTTGCATATAAGTATAATATTCAGTTTATTATTGTGTATCCATGCGAGTGCCCTCACGTCTTCAGAGGAGCTCGCTGAATACACTAGCTTGTCTCCAACGGCTAAGTTGTTGCCTATCATCTTCTGTGCATAGTATGGGTACCAAGGTTGATTGTTTTCTAAGTTAACCATGCCCATCCCATTTGTCCCGTAGCTTCCAAAGGTGAAGTAGACGCTGTAGGTTATGTTTTTGAGTATGAATGCTCTTATCGAGAGGGCGGTGTACACTGCGCCGAGCATGGTTCGAGTTCTCGGGTCAGTGCCACTGCTATAGGCGCAATTAAGATTTCCCTCAGACATGATGACTGGAAGCTCAATGCCTCTTGCCTCTTTATAGATTTCGACAGCCTGCTCTGGAGCATACTTGCTTTTTGTCTCAACTAGATACTTGGTTTCAGCAGCCTCCAGTAATTCGCTGTCGGAAACGCTTAGTGAAGACGCACCGTACCTGTGGAAGCTTATGAAATCCAAAGGTTCACCATAACGTATGAAGTAATCTAGAACTACTTTCTTATTGGCTTCATCGTTTCCGATCATAATGTTTGGATCAACAGCGCGCATAGCCTTAGCCGCTGCATTGAAAAGATCTATGAAATACTTGAGTTTCACTGGATCTGGATACCATCCGAAGTAGTGGAATGCCTCATTAACAATCTCATAGTAGCGAACTGGCAAACCGACACTCTTGAAGTGTCTAACCCATTCAGCGCAGTAAGCAGCCCACTGCTCTGGGTCTGGTAGAAGCGTTGTTGAGTTCACTCGCATTCCATCTGGCAGAGTGCTTAAGCCAGTGCCATCAAACTTTGCGAAGCCTAAGACTATTAAT
>CAZOWB010000031.1:0-8971 GCA_964583315.1 uncultured Candidatus Bathyarchaeia archaeon
TAAGTCTTCTCTTCGAAGCTCTCATTGCCGCAATTGGGGCATCTACTTGGCGCCGAACCCTTACCCTTTAAACCACATTTTCTACATGTCCAAACATCATGTTCTTTGTTGCATTCGGTTGGTATGTGATCTGCATCTATATCAAAGAATAGGTCTGAGCCGAGCCAGCCCTTCTCCTCCATTTTGGCTTCGGGTAAGCTGTAATAAGCCGCTGAATAGTAAACGTTTGATGGAACAGCCCTCTTTATAAACTCCTTTAAGTCCTCAGCTCTCATAAAACTCTTATGCCTAACCATAATTTTTTCTTTGAAAAGTGTGAAACCGAATTCCCTACTCTCAATCGATTTTGGAATTTCTATTCTATCAACATTTTCGTTATAGAATTCGGAAAATTTCTCGCGGATAAACGATTGATTATCTATTTTCATTTTTGGATTCATCAATCTTTTTTCTTCTCATACTTCTTTTTCTTCTTACTCTTCTTAAATAATAGGTTAATGGATGCTTAATTCTCTTACATAGGTCATCCATTCCGGGGCAGAGTCCATGGGTTTGCAGTGTATCGCATCTAGGCGGGGTATATCTGGTTCCAGAGCCTCTTTCACCAGCTATGTGCTCAATTTGGTAGCGGGTCATTCTCTCATTAAAATCTGAAGACTTACGGAATAAATCAATAATCATATCTGGTTTCATACCTATATGCAGTAGGAAAGACGTAAGCGTAAAGCGTCCAACATGGGAGATGTGTCGCCCTGACTGTGCCGCCTCATAGAGCTGCCTTATGCATGGTGGGAAAGCTTCATTAATGATGCCGATGGATGAAAAATCCTCGAGGGGGGTCTCTTTCATTCTTTCAGAGTATATTTGCTTAAGCCTATCTATTCGCTTAAGTATTTCTTCTGGCAACATTGATCTAACTTTGGGGTCTATTTTATCCTCGATGTAACGCTGAATTTCTTCTTGGAGCAGGCGAGCGACTTCCTGCTTGGATAAGTGGACTTCACCCCCCAGAACCGGCCTATTCACTAGTTTCCAGCTCTTTTCATGAAATGCTCTTATGTTTCGTAGGTAGTCTATGAAGTTTAGGGCGAAATCAAACTTGATTAATCCTATCTTCTCGTTGGAAAACCTTATTCTCCAACCGAACTTTCTGGCTATTTCAATTATTTTTTCCTCGTTTTCCATCTTTAGGAGCTCGTATGCTCTTCTCGCCTCTGCTAGTGCATATCGCCTTTTAACGTATTCATTAGCGAGCGCCGCCACTAAAACTATCGCAACAGGAAATGATAATATTTCCTCTCTATACTTGTGGGGATTATAGCTGACCACCGGCGGACTGCTAGTTAATGCTTCAATTATTCTTTTCTCAGCTCTTTCGAGTATAGGCTTGTAATCAGCCTCCAAGAGATGTTCTATTCTAAAATTAAGTCTTTCAACTTCCTCAGCTGCTTCTGGAATAAATGGATATTTCGCTAAATCACTTGATGTTAATATATTGTTTCCCCTCTCTCGGCGGTGAGAGCAACGTTTACATTTAAGCTTATTCGACTTCTATTCTCGGCGCCAGCAAGTATACTAGTTTTCCATCATATCGCTGTCTGAAATCTAGGCGTATTGGCATATCAGTTGAGAACTCAAGTGTAACGATGTCCGATGTGGCCGAGGCTGCCTTAACTATCTCGGTTAGATAGCTTAGGCTGAAGGTTGCCTTTGAAGGTTCTTTGGCTTCTATCGATATGATTGCGTCGCTTCCTTTCTTCATTTCTATTTTAGCTCCGGATATGTCGCCTTTAGCGTTCATTATAAGATTTTCTCCATCAGTCTCTATTCGAACATTATCGCTTACTAAGACTGCATCCTTAAGTGTGTCATTAAAGTCATCTGTGGTGAGAGTTACCTTAGCATTAAATGTTAGTTTAGGCTCCGGAACCTCCTCTTCACTGGCTTCTAAAGTGGGTATGTTAAAGGTGCGGGTATATCTGCCCATCATTTTAACTAGGAAATGCCCTGTTTCCTCATCTAGAGATAACTCAATGATGTCATCTTTTCCAGCTCGCTTGAGAAGCTTTAGAAGCTCACTTAAGTTTACGCATACCTTGGATTCTTCCTCAGCCTCATACTCATCGAAGCTTGTTTTACGCATTTCGAAGTCGACCATCGCTACACGTGATGGATCCATTGCTCTAAGTTTTATTCCATCTGGACCTATCGTGAAAGTTGCTTCATCCACTATTGCTGAGATCGCATTTAATACGCTTCTGAAGGTTTTCGTATCTGAAATTCTTATTCTAAACAATAAGAGCCCTCCCCGGGCACATTATAGTATTTTGCACTTTCTTTATTTATTTCGCAATCTTCTTTATAACTTTACCATTTGCCTCATAAATATCGAGAGAATATTGGAGAGGATGGCGTTTGGACTTATTAGGCTGTTTAGCTGAAAATATCCGTAAGTGAGAGCGAAAATTTTGTTTATAAAATGTAAAATTGGGAATATCATTGATTCCTTATTTGTCTTTAAGATTCCTTAATTCACGGTTTAAATCATTAATTTTACTTCTTAAATTCTCGATTTCCTTCTTAAATCTATAGTAGCCTTTTCTTAATCTGCGTAGCTTATCATGCTCCTCATATCCTTCAGGCCAATTCCATTTATCGATATCGTCTCCTTCAAGAGATTCCTCATCAATCTCAAACTCTCTTTTCAGGATTTCTCTCATCCGTTTAACATAGTTTCTTTTAATGAGATATTCCTTTCTTCTGATGTCTTCTTTGAGGCGGTTTATTTCACTCTTAATCTTCTCCGCTTTCTTAGATTTTTGAGGAGGAGACACTTTTGGTGTAGGCGGCTTAACCTTTTCGGACTTAGAAGGTTTCTTGGGAACAGTAAGTTTTGGTTTCTCCTTTTCTTTTTCAACCTTTTCCCTCTTCTTTTTCAGGCTTAACTCGATCTCTTTTGAACAAGCGATTTTAGCTTTTCCTCTCCTACTTTTTAGATGTCGGGTAACCTTTTCGCATTGTCCTTCGGTTAAAGACCTGCCTGAGGGAACATGCATAACATTATTCTCAGCCTCGTGATGGTGTAACCCTAAGTTATGTCCAACCTCATGAGCCAAAACGTTGCCTTTACATTTTTCAACAATATATTCATCAAGAAAGATCCCTCGGCCAGGTGTCTCCGCAAAACCAGCTTCCTCAGACTTATACCAACTATCACTGTAATTTTTGAGGACAAACACGTTTATGCAACGTTCTTTATAGGCTTCATCCACGATTTTATTAAATACATGAAAGAGATCTACTGGAACCTCTATTTTTAAGCCGCCATCTTTTTCCTTCTTTAGTCCTTCATTAAGGAGAGCCCGGTAGCTTTTTACAATTTCTTTTAAAAGATTAAGTTTTTTATTGAGGTCGATGCCTTCTTTTTCGGCCTTTTCTTTAATTTTTCTCTGGAGATCCTTATCGGTTAACTGTTTTTCATAAGATTCGACGGTATCTAAAATCCACTCTTTATATTGTTCAATTCCAACCTCCTTTCCAATCTCGTATTGGGGGTCCTCAACACGTTCATCATTCCAAGTGATTTTAAGTTTAACCTTAGATTTTTTGAAGCCGTCGCATCCCTTCATTTCTCTACCTTCGAGAAGGGAGCATGGATTTAGAGTGCAGGTAACCTTAGTTTTAATTGGGAGATGCTCACCGACTTTAAGGTATGGTTCTCTGAGAGTTAGAGTTAAGGAGGGCTTCAAAACTCCGATGTCTATAGCTTTAAAGATTGGCTTATTCTTCTCATCTAGGCATGGCACCAACCTTATACAACACTTTATCCATATTTTGTTGGCGTCTTCTATTAGATTCAAGATCTTTTCCGTGGCTTCCGGAGATAATTCTCCAAGACCCTTCCCATCATATTTTACATTTTTTAGGAGACCAAGCTTATTTTCAGGATTTTCTCGGCTTCCAAGACATTTATCAACAATGAAAAACCTGAGGCAAACGTAATGAATTTCCTTGCATTCTGGAACTTGCTGATATACTAGTCCAGATTCTTCTTTAGACTTATAGAAGGCTACAGGAAGCCTAGTCTTTTTGGCGGATATTAAAGCGGCTGATACTAGGGCTATTGTGAAAGCTCCTAGAATCGAACTTATAATAGTCTTATAGGATGATAAAAGATCAACCACATCTAAAAGATAGATTCGATATACGGTTACAGGAACCTCGGCTTCCACGTCCGCTACAATCTTCCATGGGTACTCCTCATAATTTACGTTTCGATCATACTTCATAACAAACTGCACTTGAAGAGTTTCACCCGGCTTCAATGATGGACCCTCTAAAATCCAGTAGTCAGGATATTCATCGGATCCTTTGGGTCCAGCCATAACCATCCAAGTTCCTTGTGGACTTGTGGCTTCTATTTCGTATACTTTGAATATGTTTTCGCCTTCCAGTGTGGGCACATATATTGTAATCTGGCTGACGGGTTCACCTGCGATTCTTGTGTAGGTTAGATTTCCCTCAACTTCTAAAGGAAATATTATGTCTAGAAAAATGAAAAATGCTAAAAGCGACATGGATAGGAGGGCCAGTAATAGTAGAAGCCTAGTTAAATTTAAAGTGGACATTTAATCCTCGCATCCAAAAATTCAACTGGTTTCCGAGTATTCTCTAGGATAATTTTATATGGTTCTCTCCTAAAAAATTAACTATTTCAAAAATTCGCAACGTATGAAAGCAAGCTTTAGAAAAATATTTGTTTGGAGGTTTTATTTTGTATTTGATAAAAACGGTGTTTTTAGGGAGAAATTTTATATAGGTTAAGTTTTAGCGTGAGCTCTAACGTTCCGTATATGGTGGACGCAAGTATTACGAGTATTCTCTGAAGGTGTAGCCGCATTTGGTGCATCTGAAGAATTGCGTTGAAGATTCGTCGGCGCTTCTTGTTTGTACTTGCCAGACATATGCTAGGTTATTTCCACATTTGGGGCATTCAATGTTGATTACTGGGAGCGTTTTGAGCCTCTGCTCCTTCTTACCGATAACAATTATGTGATCTTCGGGTTCAATTTCAGTGATCCTTCTAGCTGGGGATGGAATCAGCGTTTCCACTTGCTTCTCATATCCGCATTTAGGGCATGAGAGGAATAATTCTTTCGAGTTTTTCTTGCGTTTCAGCACTAATCTGGTGCCGCAATTCGGACAGAACTCTATCAACTTTCTCCTCTCACACCGTTTGTTCCCAATCCTCTTTTGCAAAAGAGACTTTTAAACTTTCCTCTCTAAATCATATTTAATTAATATCTTTGGGGTTATTATTGCAATTTATCATGAAACTTTCCCTTTTGGATATTTTAGATTCTAAAAATAATCTTAAATAGGTGATATTCGAGCTTAAAATTTTTGTGTCGGTGGTTGGAGAGGAAATGGATTTATGTTGATTATGCCACTAACTGTCGGCTTTCTATCTACAAACTGTTACTTGGTGGCCTGCGAGAGAGAATTAGAGGCTTTGATCATAGATCCGGGTTTTAGTGGAGACGAGGAAAAACGTATTCTTGAGGAAATAGCGAAGCGTAATTTGCGGATCAAATATATCGTTAATACTCATGGACATGTGGATCATATTAGTGGCAATATGAAAATTAAGGAGGAAACAGGAGCCCAGATATTGGTGCATCGTGAGGATGCTGGGATGCTAATGGATCCGCTTAAAAATCTATCTAGAATGCTAGGGCTAACGGTTGTTTCTCCACCGCCAGACCTAGTGCTTCAGGATGGAGATAAAATACGTGTTGGATTTCTAGAGTTCGAGGTTATTCACACTCCCGGCCATACTCCTGGAAGTATATCGCTATATTGTAGGAGTGAAAAAGTTGTTTTTACGGGGGACACATTATTTGCTGGGTCGGTTGGGAGAACGGATTTGCCTGGCGCGTAGCATGAAAAACTTATGCTATCTATTATAAAGAGACTATTCAGCTTGCCAGATGATACGGTTGTTTACCCGGGTCATGGTGAAGAGACAACTATAGGTAGAGAAAAAAGATGGAATCCATTCGTAGCTTATTCAACGTAGGTTGAGGGTAGAACCTTATGCGGATTGAGTATATTATTTGGATCAAAGATTCTTTTTATATTCCTCATGATTTCTATATGTTTACTATTTAAGACTAAATCTAGGTTTTCGATTCTTAATTTTCCGATCCCATGTTCGCCGGTTATTACGCCACCTAATGATATTGCAACCTTATACACTTCATTCTTTATTTTTTTAGCTATATCTAGATTCTTCACATCCTCCTTCATTATGTGCACATGGAGATTTCCATCTCCGGCGTGACCGTAGGTTGGCAGATAGACGCCGTATTTGCTGGCTATTTTATCAACTTCATCCATTAACTTCCTTAGGCTTCTTGGCGGAACTACTACATCTAGTATGTCTATCATGTCTGGTTTTAGAGCCGTATATATGTTGCTTCTTATCCTCAGGATTTTATTTTGTTCTTCGGATGATTCAGCAAGCATTACGTCTATGGCGTTGTTGGATTCGCATATCCGGGATATTTCCTCGCATGTTAGCAGGAGCTCTTCCTGGCTTATTCCATCTAGGATGATTATTAGCTGCGCTACGCCCTCCTGAACCGGCCAATTCTCATTTAGATGCTCAGCAGCCTTCATTATTTCCTTTATTTGAACGTATTCTATTGCTAGGGGCATTGAGCCTGATCTTAATATTTCCGGAACCGATTTCAGCGCGTCCGAACGATTTTTGAAGGGGATAATTAATGTGATCATTGACCTGCTTTTCGGGAACAATCTAATTACAGCTTTTGTTATGACGCAAAGGGTTCCCTCGCTTCCAATGATTAGCTGCATTAAGTTATAACCTGTATTATTTTTGAGGAGTTTTCCGCCGAAGGATAGTATTTCGCCGGTTGGGAGGACAACCTCTAGGCCCTTAATATAGTTTCTCATGACACCATATTTTATGGCTCTGGCTCCGCCAGCGTTTGTAGCTACTAAACCGCCGATTTGGGCGCCTTCATCACCTGGATGCGGTGGGAAGAAAAGATTTGCATCCTCAGCCGACTTGATTAAATCTCCTAATGTGGCTCCAGCCTCTGCAACCGCCATAAGATTTTCCTTGTCGATTTCAATCTTATTCATACGTTCAAGCGAGAGTATTATGCCCGGTTCTGTTGGGACGGCGCCTCCTACAAGCCCTGTTCTTCCGCCAACTGGGAAAACCGGTATTTTCTTGTTGTTTGCAAACTTAAGAATTGAGGATACTTCTGTGGTTGATGATGGTTTAACGAGAACCAGTTTTTCGGCGGGTTTAGGTCTGAGTGGATCTGGCGTTTCATCTTTTAGGTAGCTTTCCATGAGCTCATACTGTGTTATAACCCATCTGTCACCAACTATGCTTTTGAGTTCATCTGCAATGCTGTCTAAGTCTAAATTTATATGAGAGCGGGTCATGCCCCTTCACTTTTCTTAATCTTCTTAAGTTCACAAATTAATTGGGGGAGAATTTCGTATAAATCTCCTATTACATAATAGTCTGAAACATTTATGATTGGAGCGGATGGATCCTTATTTACAGCGATTATTATGTCTGAATCCCTCATTCCAAATAGATGCTGTGGTGAACCGGATATGCCGAGAGCTATGTAAACTTTCGGCTTAACAATGTTTCCGCTAAATCCAACCTGATGCTCTTTACCTATCCATCCTGCATCAACGAGGGGTCTGCTTGAGCCTACAACGCCCCCTAAGAGGTCTGCTACCTCCTTTATGAGCTTAAAGTCCTCAGGGTTTCTGAGTCCTCTACCAGCTGAAACTATTACTTCAGCCTCTGAGATGTTCACTTCGCCAGCGCCGAGTTTGTCTAAAACTTTTATGCCTGTTTCCCCCAGCTTCCCAACTTCCTTCCTTATTATTTCGCCTTTTCTCTTGGGGTCCCTATTGACGGGTTTCATTATTTTGTATCGGACTGTAGCCATCTGAGGTTTGGTTCTAGTTTTTATCTGGGCCATAATGTTTCCGCTGAAGGCTGGTCTAATCTGCACTAGGTTTCCCTCTTCATCTAAGTCTAGGTCAACGCAGTCAGCCGTTAGGCCGGTTTTTAGGGCTGCGGCGATTCTAGGCGCTAGGCTTCTGCCAATTCGCGTTGCGCCTATAAGAAAAATGCGGGGTTGAATCTCTTTAACGAGATTAACTATGTTATACTTATATCTTATAACATCAAACTCTTTGAGAGAGGGATGATCGAAAAGGTAAACTTTATCCGCACCATAATAGATTAGCTCTTTTGCTTCATTTTCAAGGTTGTAACCTAATAGAACAGCGCAAAGGTTATTTCTAAGCCTATCTGCGAGCTCTCTGCCTTTACCTAGCAGCTCATACGTCACATTATGTATTTTACCGTCCTCTTGTTCAGCGAACACTAATACTCCACACTTCTCAGGCATGGTTCATCCCAAGATTTTATTCTCTCTAAGTATTTGCACAATTTTCTGGGCTATTTCCTCAGGGGTTCCGGTTATGACTTGGCCTTTCCTTTTCCCGGTGGTTGGCGTATAAACTTTAATCACGCGTGTTGGCGAACCGCTAAAGCCAAAATATTTTGGATCTGAAATTTCAGCCAAATCATTATGCTTCCAAACGGTTATTGGCGCCCGCATAGCCTTTAGCTTGTTCCTCAGGGTTGGCAGGCGGGGATTATTTATGTCCTTTGTTACTGTTATGAGCGCCGGTAAATTGAGTTTAACAATATAGTAGTGGCGCTCCATCTTCGCCTTAACAACTATGCTGTCACTGGAGATTTGTTGAATCTCCTCAACATACGCCGCATGCGGTATGCCTAGAAATTCAGCGACCTCCGGGCCGACCTGCGCAGTGTCGCCGTCAACCGTTTTTTCACCACATATTATTAAATCGAAAGTTCCAATCTTCCTTATGGCTGCGG
>CAZOWB010000032.1:0-8742 GCA_964583315.1 uncultured Candidatus Bathyarchaeia archaeon
CAGGAGAAGTTTACGTTCCAAAAATGGATCTAAAGAACCCGGTGATCAAGGAAGGAGAAAAAATTGTTTGGAAAGATAAAGCTTTCATTCAAAGAGTCCCAGGAATAACATCAGCCAGAGAAGAAGAGAAATATATCGTCTTTAACGTTGGATCCGGAACATACTTCTTTAAAGTAGAGGAGGCAACAACCTAATCTCCCTTCTCTTTTTAGTATGCATTTTCTCATTTTCTAACATTTTCTTTGAATATCCGGATTATCTAATTTATCTGTTAGGCACTTTTAAGAAAACAAAAAACTTTAAAAGAACGAAAAATCTTTTTCATGAAACATTACATTAGATTGAAAATTGAATATTAAATCAATTTTGGAAGTGGAAAAAATGAAGTACAGAAAATTTGGTCGGCTAAATTGGAAGGTTTCCGTACTCGGCTTCGGCGCCATGAGACTGCCTATACTTGATAATGATCCGAGCAAAATAGATGAGCCTGAAGCAATAAGAATGATCAGATACGCCATAGATCACGGCGTAAACTACATTGACACCGCCTATCCATATCATGGCGGAAACAGCGAAATCGTTGTCGGTAAAGCCTTAAAGGATGGATACCGCGAGAAAGCTAGGGTTGCAACTAAAATGCCTATTGGCAGGGTTAATGCGAAAGAAGATCTCGATAAAATATTTAATGAACAACTACGGAAACTTCAGCTTGACTACATAGATTTCTATCTCTTCCATGGGCTTAATAGGGATAGCTGGCGGAAGGTTCTTGAGCTAAACGCGCTTGATTGGGCTGAAAAACAAATGAATGAAGGCAAAATTAAATATTTAGGATTCAGCTTCCACGATGAATTCGAAGTTTTTAAAGAAATAATTGACAGTTACGATTGGACATTCTGCCAAATTCAGTATAATTATGTAGATATCGAGAGCAGCAGACGAACGCCGGGAACGAAGGGACTTAAATACGCTGCTTCAAAAGGCCTTGCAGTTGTAATTATGGAGCCCATAAAGGGAGGCTTACTCGCAGTTACACCGCCAAAGGAAGTTCAAGAGATATGGAATGAAATGGAAGTTAAAAGATCTCCAGTTGAGTGGGCTCTTCTTTGGGTTTGGAATCACCCAGAAGTTTCTGTTGCCCTAAGCGGTATGAGCACGATGGAGCAGGTAATTGAAAATATTCAGATAGCTGACCGCTCAGGCCCAAATATGTTGACGCCCAAGGAGCTAGAGGTCATCGCGAGAGTTAGAGAAAAATATCTTCAGTACGGTTTCGTGGGATGTACTGGATGCCGATACTGCATGCCGTGCCCCCAAGGCGTAAGTATACCTGAAATCTTAGAATTTTATAATGAGGCTCTTAGGGCTACTGACGAAAACCAGAGACGCAAGATTGCGGAGAGATATCATGCAACTATTCCGCCTGAACAGAGGGCTGACGCATGTATAAAGTGCGGCTCATGCGAGGAAAAATGCCCACAGAATCTGCCTATCCGCAGATTTCTCTCAAGTTCCAGATGGATTCTACGGGTAGAATCCTAAATACTCCAACATTTTCATGAATTTTTTAGTCAATACTCATCTTTTATTTCCCTTTTTGAAAAACCATTTCATTTAATTTAATGAAAGCTCTTTTAAGTGTAAATACATTAATATAGAAAACGTATAAAGAAAGATACATTTATCAGCCTAAAGAAGGATCACCCTAAGTAAAGCCCTAGTATTTTATGATCCCTCATGTCCATTTTGCATACCTTGCTGAACAGATTAAGGAGCTAATTAGAGAGGTTGCACCGGATATTCCCATAAGAATGATAAACATGTTTGAGGAGAAAGAAGAGGTTGAAAAGCGCGGGGAAGTTCCCTATTGTGCAGTGAATGGGAAACCAATAAAAACCTTTTTCATGGATAAAGAAAACTTTAAAAGAGAGGCAAGAGAAGCGCTTATTGGGCATTAACCTAATGTATTTCTAAGTCTTTCTGCGTATTTTATGAAAAATTTGTCAACCATTTTATAATTATAAAAATTAGCTTCCCCGAGTGAAGGGGGAAGCTTTGGAGTTAATGGCAATCTCCACTTATTCTTTTGGGTCGCTTCAGTGTGTAAAGGTTAGGGGTCAACGGGAAACTCTTCGTCTTACAGCTAAAATTATCGCCAATATTATTACTAGCGCTATTATGCCTACTACCGCCATAAACCATGGTTCAGCCCATATTGGTTTAGCCGTTGCTTCCCCCATAAGAACCCATACGCTTAAGTGATCAACATTAGCCCATACATAGTGTTCTTCAGAGTTTAGGTTTGTTTCCACGGGTGTCCATTCACCTGCATTTGAATCCCAGAAGTATATTTTAAGGCTGTCCTCACTGACGCCGAATTCAGCTAGCTCCCTAGGATCATAGTACATTCTTATCGAGAAGTCACCGCTAATTTCCTTTCCTTCGGATGTGATCTGCACATAGCTGCCTAGAACCCTATATGTTTCCGGCGGCGGATTAATATCTTCTGGAAGCGTCACATTTTTAACAGTTATTATCACGTTACCTTGAACGTTATTTATTGTAATTTGGCAGTTTGCAATATCAAGGGCATCGATGACGTATGGTTTATCCAGTGAAACATGGCTTCCAGCCACAAATCGTGCAAGCCCACTGTGAACACTAAAGATTAACCCTTTTAGCTGACCAATGCTTACATCATTCCATACAAAAGTGTTATCGGATAGAATCTCATCCGGCGCTGGCGGACTCTCCGGATCCTCAGGATCTATTACTGGAACCACCGTGTGAGTGCCATTGCTTTCTCCCTTAACTATCAACCTTATTTTCTCATTCATTTTAGGCTTATAAAGCTCGTTAGCGAACTCAAAGAATCTTCTCAGTTTGAAGCATGTTGCATTCACCGGATCAATCGGTGGAGCAACCTTGATACCTTGGAAACTCATGGAAACCATGCTTGTGCGCTGATCGAAACTTTGGTTGAATTCGAATTTGAAGCCGCTTACATCCACTACTTCGGTCTCATTTGCAAAGTCCATCTGCCACTGTGGGACATAATCCGGCGACTCAACGGCTAAGTCAATTAGGAATTTTTTGATTAAGTTTATTTCAGCGTTTAAATCTCCCTTGAGAACATAGTTTCCACCATACTGGAGTTCACCGTTTTCGTAAGTGATGCTCTCCGTGTAGGACTCTACATTAGCATATCGTATGTTGAAGAAATTTTTAATATTGGATTGGATTTCCGGAGGTAAATCATTAATAATTAGACGCTTGGTTAAGTTTGATGCTTTTTCCCAGTTAACTGATGAATCAAACAGGAAACTTAGTTCTCTTGGAAGCCTAGCGTAGGATACTCTGAAACTGATACTTTCGATCGACTCCATTGTTATGTTGACTAGGTCACGGATCATCTCATCCGTAACTTCCTTTCCTCCATATGGAAGGAAATCTCCGATGAGGCTCCCATAAATGCTTGCTAGGACATTGATGAAATCTCCCCTCAAAACTATTTCGAGATATATGATGTCGCTGTTCTCTCCTGTTTGAACGAGCGTTACATTATATAACTCGCATGTTATTAGTCCGCCGGTCATCTCATAAAGCATCTGATCAATGTAAATTTTGTTCCGGCTGATTTCCTCTATCATGGCTCTCTCCGGAGGCATAAAACCCGGAATAGGCAACGTCTGATTATAGAAGACCTCTATGAAATCGTAGATCATCAAGTGGGTGGCGTTTCCTTCAATATTTATTTCTACATCACCCAATGTGAGACCAGGAATCAGATGGAGAGCTAATGTTCCATGATAGGTTCCAGCGGAATATTCCCCGCTAACCGTTAAGTCAGTTGAATTAAACGGAAAAACATTGAAATCTAACGAAGCATACTCATCAGAAAACGGCGGTAACAAGGGACCAGACCACTCCTCCGGAAAAACAATTGAGCCATTAACAGTTGTTCTTGAAATATTTTGAGAATATTCCTTAGTAAAGAAGAACCTAGTTGAGTTAAATGGAAATTGCTGAGCTAGTTCATCTGAGAGAATTACACTACCGTCTACCCTCACCCTAAATAGCGAATCTTCCTTTATGACTTCAGCTTCAAATGAAATGTCGCCCGGACTCTCATAGGGATATGAAGGAGTATAATTGTAAGAGTATCCTCCTGCAAGTTCAACCTCTCCACCAGGGTATACTTTAAATTCGGCTTCAGCCTCAGCATATCTATATGGATCTACGGCGTAAACTGGTATTTGCGCTATAGGCAGTATAGGCAGTACCACTAGCAAAAACACTAAATAGAGTACGATTTTATTCATTTTTCTAGAAATCTCCTATGCCTATGATAAGTGGACGGCATAGTTTATATATTTTTTTATTGTTTAACTGCCTAATTGTTAGTCGCTGGGGTTCTATTTAGATGAGAATTACTGCGATGTGCCTTCGAAATCTCAGACGTAGGAGATTGAGAACACTCTTATGCGCGTGTGGGATAGCTCTTTCCATAGCTTTTCTTGTCGGGGTTAGCGCCGCAATCTCAAGGACTACAGCAATAATAAGGGAGATGAACTTTTTCTTTGAGGATGAAATCATCGTGGCGGCGAAGGACACATTCGTCATTCAAGGCTTTCCAATCGGCGGAACGATTCCTGAAAGGGTTAAGGAGGAACTAAAGGAAATAGCAGGTGTCAAGGATGTAATTTCAATGCTTTTTATTCTAGAATTGAAGGCCGGTGAAATCTCTAGGGTTTTTCCGGCGAATGTAACTGTAGGAATACCGCTTGACAAAATATCCCAGATATTTCCTCCAGCTTTTCTGAAAATAGAAGGAAATCTCCCATCCAACCCCTACAAAGATGTTTTAGTTGGTAAGTCTATTGCGGACCAATATAATCTATTTGTTGGATCCACCATCCACTTTAAAGGGAAAAAATTGACTGTGACCGGAATCATGCGCGGACCCTCAATCCTTCTATCCCGTTCAATAATAGCATCTTTAAAACTGGTCCAAGAAATTCAAAGGTACGATGGGCAAATAAATATGGCTATAGTTAAATTGAACTCTAATGTTGACGCTAAGGAAGTTTCGGAGGAAATTGAAGAGAAAATAAACTATGTTATGGCTTTGACTGAGAGCGAACGAAACGAACTCACCCATCCAATCTTAGAGGAACTGAGCTTCTGGAATTATGGGACAAAGCTTTTCATGTTGATCATGAGTGGGATGCTGGTGGCAACCATGGAGATAATTAACATTTCTGAGAGTAGACGGGATTTCGCAACTTTAATCGCCATAGGCGCCCCGAGAACATCAATCCTTAAGATGATTTTGGCTGAAACTTCCCTAATAGGCGTTTTAGGCGGATTTTTAGGTCTCCTGCTGGGGAGCGTAGCCGCCGTATTTCTGGCATCATTTTATACGAGTATACCAGCCATATTCTTTCTTCAAGACTTCTTTAATCTTGTTCCACCTAACTTAATTGCTGAGGCTCTAATCTTAGCGGTTTTCATTTGTATTTTAAGCGGCATTATCCCCGCGCTTTTCGCCCTCAAAATAAATGTGAGTGAAGCATTGAGGTCTGAATATTAATGATTAAAACCGTAAATTTAACTAAAATCTATCATTTAGGGGATTCAGCCATCACAGCAGTGAGCAATGTAAATTTAATTGTGGAAAAGGGATCCTTCGTTTCCATAGTTGGACCATCAGGGGCTGGAAAGACGACTCTCTTAAACTTAATAGGCTTAATTGATAAGCCGTCCTCCGGGAAAATATTTTTGGATGGAATTGACACGTCATTTCTGAGCGAGAGAGAACGTAGGGAAATCAGATTGCGGAAGATCGGTTTTATCTTTCAAACATTTAATCTGTTTCCTCAGTTAACGGCTCTAGAGAATGTGGAGTTGCCAATGGCGCTTATGGGCGTGCCTCTCCATAAGCAGAGAAAAAAAGCTGTAGAGCTGCTCAGGAAGGTTGGTTTAGGAGATAAGGCGGATTGTCTCCCAAGATGGTTAAGCGCTGGTGAAATGCGGAGGGTGACCATAGCCAGAGCCCTGGCGAATGATCCACAGCTCATACTTGCTGATGAACCGACTGGTGAACTTGATTCCGAAACAGGCTCAAAAATAATTGATTTACTACGCTTCCTCCATAAGGAAAAGAATATAACTTTTATTGTGGCAACGCATGACGAAAAAATCGCTGGGATTTCTGAGAAAACCTATTGGATGCGTAATGGAAAACTAGAAGCATAAATTTATACTTGCATTCCCGCTAGAAGAAGGGAATCTGGCTCAGATGGGTTCTACCTAGAGTTTTATTACTTTCACTCCTTCCCTTTCTGCGGCTTTAGCTTGCCTTCGATCCGAAGTTAATAGGATCAGCTCTTTCTTTTTTGCTAGGGCTATGTAGAGGGCATCATATATGGTTACATTCTGCTTAAATGTTATGGAAATCGCATCCTCCAAGTAATTGCTCTCATCTTCCATCTTCACGACTTTACCTATAAGACACCTCAAACTCTCTATCATGATAGACGCCTCCTCATCTGTAATCTGCGACCGATTTCTCTGTTTCCAAACGGCATTTATAGCTTCTTTTGAAGCAAGATCTATAGAAATCGTTCCATGCCTTAGATGCTCAACTATTTTTTCCCATCCCGGCTCTCTTAGAAGGAGCTTCACTAATATGGATGCATCAATGACTTTCACGATCTTCCCTCACAAGCGCCTCCGCCGTACCTTTCGGAGTTGGCCGCACATTTTTTAGGAGGCTAAGAGCCTTTTTAAGGGCTTCTTCTCTTTCTAGCTCTTCTATTTTTGCGGCTAGGAACTTCCTGATCTCCTCCGGCCAGTTCACCTTGTCTCGGTATAGACTCATTTTGTCTTTGATGTCTCTGGGGACTTTAACGCTGACAACCGGCATAAACCATCAGGTAAACCTTAAGGTATACCAAATAAATAAACCTTCTGACAGCGAGAAAGGTTTATTCATCAGCCACCCTCTATGAGGGGTATACGGAATATTTATAAAAATGTAGACATATACTCATATAAAGGTGTAAACATATGAGTGAGGTATTAAGCATACGAATACCTAAGAGCCTTAAGAGGGAAATAGAGAGATTAAAGGATCTCGTTAATTGGAAAGAGGAAATTATTATGTTTCTTAAAGAGAGAGTCGATTACTATAGTAGGCTTAAAGCTCTTATGGAGATCCATAAGGTTCTTGAAACCCATCCGGTTCTTCCAAGGGGTAGCGCTGTGCGTTCTGTGAGGGAGGACCGTGATAATCGTTGACTCTTCCGTTCTTGCTAAATACGTTTTGAGGGAGAACGATTGGGATGCGGTTGAGAGACACCTAGCTGTAAGTAAGTCTGTGACATGCGACCTAGCTTTAAAGGAGGTGGCAAACACCATTTGGAAACACATGGTGATTTTCAAGAGCTACTCTAAAAAGGTGGCTCTAGAAAAATTTGTGGTTCTCAATAAGCTTGCTAGAAACGTATTGGATATAGAGGATGAGGGTATGTATTTTAGGGAAGCATTCGAGATTGCTCTAAAAACAGGTTTAACGGTGTATGATGCGATATTCATAGCTCAGGCGCTTAAACATAGGGCATCACTTCTCACAAGCGATGAAAAACAGGCTGATGTCGCCAGAACCCTTGGTATAGATGTAATCTTCATCTGAGGGGTTGTTCTTTCTTTTTACCAATGCTATATAAAGAGCATATTATGTACGGTTGTTATACAATTACGTTCTTTGCCTTTTTAGTAGATCTCTTCGTTTTATTCTTTATCGTCTTCTAAGGGACAAGTTGGATTACACCTACAGTTTTGAGCATATTAAGTCTCTTAAGAAGAGAGATTTTGGAAGCATCTTCCAATGGGTTAAGGAAGTAGCTAACGGCCTTGGCGTTAAAGCTCTTCAAATGCATGGTCCAAGCTTGGAGTGGACTGAAGCCTACAACCTAGCGAGATGAGTACATTAGAAGAAAGTGCGTCGAGAGAACCTGTAGATGGGTGGAGTACTACTATAGGCTTGGAGCACCCATTCTGGTAGAGCATCCGGAATGGACGCTTGCAACGACAATGGAGGAGCTTAAAAGGCTGAAAAACTCAATATAGAAAGCTACAAAATCATAGCTGAATACGCGTATAATAGAGGCGTAAAGATAGCTATAGAAAACATATTCGACCCTAAGCCTGAGAGACTTAAAGGGATGCGTTTTCTGAGACAGCTAGCTAGATATGGCTCAACCATAGAGGAGATTAAGAGAATATGCCAGAACACGAAACCTAACCACAAAAATTTAATTTAAGAGCCAAAATTTTAAGTCTTACAAAGAGTGAAGAGTAAAAGGACAATGACGGATAAAGCTGTTGAGCTGAAGAAAACTGTTCCTGTAGTAGATGAGGTAGACGTGCTTGTAGTCGGAGCCGGCATAGCTGGTTCCACAGCGGCGGTAACAGCAGCCAGAGAAGGGGCAAAAACTATGATTGTGGATCGCTTTGGCTACCCAGGTGGAAATATGGGGCCTGGCTTGATCGGGGGAGCCCCAAACCTTGAGCTTCCGGAAAGCATGAGAAGAAATGGGATGCCAGGTATTCCCGGCGAGTTTATAAGACGATGCGAAAGCCTTTGTAATGCTCCCCTTTTGAGTAATTACTTTCGAGATTCCCAAGTGATTTCGTACGTATGGCTCAAGATGATGCAGGAGGCTGGCGTAAAGTTTA
>CAZOWB010000033.1:0-3951 GCA_964583315.1 uncultured Candidatus Bathyarchaeia archaeon
AGAGCATGGAATTCCCATACTATTGGATGCTGACGGAGTAAAAGCCTTTGCTAGCTCCAAACGTAGACTGGAAACCCCCGCAGTTCTAACACCCCACTTGGGTGAATATGCCATTTTAACCGGTGAGAAGCCGCCAAGCGACTTGGAGAAGAAGGGTGATCATGTAAGAAAAACGGCGGAGAATCTCAACGCAGTTATACTCTTGAAGTCGCATACGGACATAATCTCAGATGGCTTCAGAGTTAAGTTTAATTTTACGGGGAATCCTGGAATGACTGTTGGCGGAACAGGCGATGTACTCTCAGGTATTGTCGCCGCGCTTTTAGCTCAGGGAATAGATCCATTCGAAGCTGCCGTTGCAGGAGCCTTCATTAATGGTGCGGCTGGAGATTTCGTGATGGCTGAGAAAGGTTACCACATGGTTGCCACAGACCTAATAGACTGGATTCCCAAGATTATGAACGATCCGATGAGTCACCTTAAACTAAGAAGAGGCTTCGCCAAATAGAAGAGTAAATAAATTAGGGCAATTATTCATTCATGCGCGTGAATAAAATGGAGATCGATTTCCTATTGCCACTATCCGTATTCATAATCATCACACTATCTATCTTACTCTATGAGAAAGTTCAGGAGAAAATGAAAATTATCCTAGAAGACAGAAAGCTTGGTATGCGTGAGATAATTCTCATGGTTATATCTATGGGCGTAATGATCACCATAGTTGCCTTAATGCCGAACTATGCGATACAAATATTGTTTATCACCGTCTACTCTTATGTGCTACTAATGTTTACTTATGTTGCTTTAAGAAGATGGCTCCTAGCATTTTTACCGCCAATAATCTTCGTAGCTGTTTATTTGCTGATTAAGAACTTTTTTGTAATGAATATCTTCGCAGCTCTACTCGCAATAATAATCATCATTTATATGAATTCTCTATTCTCATGGAAAATAACGATGATTTTTACAGTTCTATTAGTAGTAATGGATGTTATTCAAGTCTTCTGGACTGGTCATATGATAGAAGCCGCTAATAAAATGATTGGTCTCCAATTACCTATAGCCCTCATCCTTCCAACATATCCCTCCTATAAATTTACGGCGCTTGGTTTAGGCGACATATTCCTCTCGGGACTATTATCTACTCAAACAGCATCTAAGTATGGTCGAAAAAGGGGCTTAATCACAGCTGCAACTACAAGTATCACTATATTTATTTTCGAAATATTGATGCTCAACATGGAAATTGGAGCCCAAGGATTTCCCGCAACAATAATCGTCTTTCTAGGTTGGCTTCTAGGTATGGGAGTCTCAAGTTTAAGAAGAGACTAGATGCTTCCATTTCTTCTAGAGAGTCATAGCCTCTCTCTTCTTGTTGAAAGCATTAAAAACCCAATTATCACTATGAGAGAGTTTGAGCACAGTTAAAATAGCTCCCAGAATAATTTTTCATAAAATGTTAGAAAATTTAAAACTTTTACTTTTCCATGCTCCCTGATATAAAAACAGGGAAAGTGAAAAAATAGAATTCGATTAATTAAATCTTATTTTCCTCTATGAAGGCTTTTATCCTTCTCAGTCCCTCTTTGATTGTTTCCTCTGAGGTGGCGTAGGAAAACCTTAGATGTTCACCTTCATTTTCATTTTTATGTCCAAAATGTATGTCCGATAGAGCTGCTACGCCAGCTTCATAAAGCAGGCGCTTCCTAAATTCTTCAGCATCCTTTGCACCAACAAGCTTACAAGCTTCAGTAACATTAGGCCAAACATAAAAGGCCCCACCGGGCTTAAGGCATCGGATGCCCTCAATCGAATTTAACCCTTCAACGATTATGTCCCGTCTCCTCCTAAAGCTTTCAACCATCCTTTTTGTGTCATCTTGAGGTCCCGTTAGGGCTGTTAGGGCTGCGTATTGATTTGGATGCGGCGCACATGACTCAGTGTTTGTCACCCAACGGGCTAAATGCTCAGCGAGTTTCTCGTTTGCTGCAAAACCTATTCTCCAACCCGTCATGGCATAGGCTTTTGAGACTCCGTCAACCATTATTGTTCTTTCTTGCATTCCATCTATTGATGCTATACTCATAAATTCCCCGTCATAAACTATTCTTGAGTATACTTCATCTGAGAAGACCCAGAGGTTATCATATTGCTTAACGATTTCAGCTATTTGCTCCAGCGTTTTTCTATCTAAGATTCCGCCAGTTGGATTATGAGGGGAATTCAGTATGAGCAATCGGGTTCTCTCATTAACTATCTTCTCCAGATAGTTAATGTCTATACTGAAGCCTTTACTTTCGAGTAGTGGTATTGGAACTGGAACAGCTCCGTAGGCCCTTATCAAAGACTCATAAATTGGGAAACCAGGATTAGGATAAACAACTTCGTGACCTCTACCGTAGTCTGTTACCGACAATATTGCATAGCCTATAAATGGTTTAGCGCCGCATGCCACTACAACCCATTCGGGTTTAACATCAATTCCCCTAGTTTCAGAGAAGTATTCGGCAACAGCCTCTCTAAGCTCCGGTATGCCTGGAGAAGGTGTGTATCCAGTCTTTCCCTCCTTTATCGCCTTTATAGCTCCTTCCTTTATGTATTCTGGTGTATCAAAGTCTGGTTGCCCAATGCAGAAGTTCATTATGCTACTGCCATTTCGAACCAGCTCATTAACTTCCTTTAGAACTGCGAAGGCGGTCTCGGTTCCAAGGTTTTTAGTTCTCTCAGATATCTCCAACATATCATTATTACCTCTCTTATATTCTTAAACCAGCAATATTTTTGGCAATCCCCTATTGTATGAGAGGAACTTATTCAAAAATCTTTCCATTCCAAAAACATTAAAGTATTAAAGCTTACAAAACAAAATTAAATAACTGGCGTGTGAATTTCCATGCTTAAGGCCGAATATAAGGTTAAGGGAGGTAAGCTCATAAAAGTTCAACTCAGAAAAAAAGATGATAGAATAGATTTCATAAAAATTACTGGTGACTTCTTTATGCACCCAGAGGAGCTTATAGAAGATCTCGAGAAGACTCTGATTGGATGCTCTCTTAGTGAAACTGAAATAACTGAAACCATAAAGGGTTTCATTAGAAGGCATAAAGTAAGTCTCCTCGGCGTAGCCCCAGAGGACTTTGCTAAATGCATAATTAAGGCTGGTGGCAATAATGGTTGAGAAGTGGCGGTTACTTGATACTGGTCTTAGAGATGCATTCTACAATATGGCTCTAGACGAAGCTATAGCAATAGCCAGATCCAAGAAAATTGTTCCGAACACACTGCGCTTCTTCAGATGGGAGCCCTCAGCAGTTTCAATAGGATACTTCCAGAGTATGGAGGAGGAAGTAGACATAGAAGCATGCAACAGGCTGGGCATCGATTATGTTAGAAGGAGAACTGGTGGAGGAGCCGTATACCATGATCGAGACGGCGAATTAACATACAGCCTAATAATAAATGAGGATCATCCGCTAATTTCACGGGACTTTCAAAAAACCTATGAAACTTTATGCTCAGGAATAGTTAGAGGCTTAGGTATCTTGGGGGTTCCCGCTGAATTTAAGCCCATAAACGACATAGTCGTAGGTGGCAGAAAAATATCTGGAAATGCTCAAACAAGAAGCATGAATGTTGTGCATCAGCATGGCACGATACTGCGCGATGTAAACCCAACTCTCATGTTCACGGTGCTTAAGGTTCCAAGCGAAAAGATCCGAGATAAAATGATAAAATCCGTTAAGGAAAGAGTAACATCAATAAAAAACTATCTAAAAAGAGAAGTTAGCTTCGAGGAGCTCAAAAATGCGCTAATAAGAGGCTTTGAAGAAGCATTTAATATTAAGCTGGTGCCGGGAGAAGTAACCGATTTCGAGGAGCAAACTGCAATAAAACTTAAAATGGAAAAATATTCCACAAGAGAATGGAACTTCAAGAGGTAAACTAGCT
>CAZOWB010000033.1:4051-8732 GCA_964583315.1 uncultured Candidatus Bathyarchaeia archaeon
AAAAGAGAACTTTCATCACATCTATTAAATTAAGTAAGTGTTTCAAAAATTAGAACAGCTGTTCTAAAGTCTAGCATTAAGGGTGACGAATTTCATATTATTTTTGGTGATTCGATGTCAGGTATTGGTGCGTCTAAATTTAGGATTAAAGTGAATAGAGTTCTAGTACTTTCAATTATCCTTTTAGCGGAATTATCATTATTAGCATTTTTAAGTACGAGGGAACTCTTCTGGTCTAATCATTCAGATAATTTGCAATTGCCAGAGAAAGCCATCTTAAAAAGATTCTCATCTTACGAGGAGATTAAAGACTTCCTTAATAGAAGCAAGAGTTCTTCATGGTCCTATAGAGCGGCCGCCGACCTTTCTTTTGCAATAGCCGCTATGGAATCTAATGCTAAATCAATAGGCAACGCAATGAATATTGGATTTTCAAGGACAAATGTTCAAGTTGAGGGCGTTGATGAAGCTGATATCGTGAAGACAGATGGTGAATGTATATATTTAGCCTCTGACAGCAGAGTCTTTATAGTTAAAGCGTATCCGCCTGAAGAGGCAGAGGTTTCTAAGGAAATTCAAGTAAACGGTACAGTTTCCGGCCTATTTATAAACATTAAAAAACTAGTTGTAATCTATAATAGCGAAATTCGATTTTACTATCTTGAAGATGCCAAAAATAATTCAGGAATCTATGAAAAACGGAAATTAGCTGGGCCTTGGACATGCATTGCCATATATGACGTAGAGAATCCAAAAGACCCTGTTTTAATCAGAAACGTTACCATAAGTGGAACATACTTTAACTCCAGAATGATTGGTAACTACGTTTATGTTTTAGCGGTTTTCCCAGCATATTTGAATGAACAGGAACCTGTTCTCCCAGAAATAATCGATAATGGATTTTCCGTGAAAGTTGATCCAGCTTCGATTTATTATTCAAATACTTCCGATTATTATCATACATTCACAATTGTAATCGCCATTAATGTTCAAGATCCTGATGAACCTGTTGCTTATGAGTCTTTCCTACTGGGCTATAGTAGCTGCATTTACGTCTCCTTAAACAACATTTATGTTACTGTGCCAAAATACGCTGAAAACAATGAAATCACAGAAATTCATAGAATTCATATCGAAAACGGCCTCATAGAATATGAAGCGAGTGGCGTAGTTCCTGGTTTTGTTCTAAATCAATTTTCAATGGATGAGTGTGATGGCTACTTCAGGATAGCTACAACAAACCGGCCAACAGCTAGGGTTAGCATTGGATCTGAAAATGTTATGCCCAGAAGCGAAATTTCTCCAGAAAATAACATTTATAGTAGTGTTTACATTCTAAATGAAGATTTATCGATTATTGGTAGCATTGAGGGATTAGCTCCCGGCGAACGAATATATTCAGCAAGATTTATGGGTGATCGTTGCTATTTAGTTACATTCAAGAAGGTTGATCCCCTATTTGTTATAAGCCTTAAGGATCCAACCGAACCAAAAGTACTCGGTAAACTCAAAATACCTGGATACTCAGATTATTTACACCCGTACGATGAGGATCATCTAATAGGTATTGGCAAATGGACCGTAGAAGATGAAGAAGGTGACTTTGCATGGTATCAAGGGGTGAAGATTTCGCTCTTTGACGTAAGTGATGTTGAACATCCAAAAGAAATAGACAGCTACATAATAGGTGATAGAGGAACTGATTCACCGGTGCTACATGACCACAAGGCGCTGCTCTTTGATAAAAATCTTAATCTTCTCGCAATGCCGGTTTTAGTGGCTGAGATAGATGAATCCAAATATCCAAATGGTGTTCCACCGAACACTTATGGCGATTATGTCTGGCAGGGATTATACGTCTTTAACATAACTGAAAGTAGCATAGAATTCAGGGGTAAAATAACTCATATTGAGGATGAAACCGCCTTTCTCAAGAGCGGATACTGGTTCTATTCGGAATATGCCGTTAAACGGGCACTTTATATCGGTAATGTGCTTTATACGATTTCAGACAAAATAATAAAAATGAATGATTTGGCAAGCCTTAAAGAGATAGGTCGCCTAGCACTTCCATAAACCAGCGGAACGTCCAAAACTCTCCAGTCAATCCACTGCTTATTTTTGTTCTCTCAAACTGTTAATTATTTCCATTATTTTTTCAACCATCACTTCAGGAGGCGTCATTAAATCATCACAGTAAACATCTTTAAGAAGACCTTTTTTTCGATAATACTCTATTAGAGGCTCCGTGCTTTTTCTGTAAACTTTCAGGCGCTCCTGTATGACCTCAGGCTTGTCATCCTCCCTCTGGTAAAGTTCACCGCCACATATATCGCAAATTCCATCAACTTTAGGTTTTAGTGTAAGCCGATTATATATCGCACCACACTGTTTACATATAAGTCTATTAGATAAACGCTGAATAATTATTTCGTCTGGTACGTTTAAGTTTATAACTAGATCTATCTTAGATATTTCCTCAAGAGCCTCTGCCTGCCGCAAGGTTCTTGGAAAACCATCGAGTATGAAGCCTTCCTGCGCATCAGGTTTCTCCAACCTTTCAGCCAAAAGGCTAATAATTATTTCGTCTGGCACAAGCTCGCCTCTATCGCTGTACTCCTTAATTTTCTTACCTAGCTCCGTCTGAGCCTTTATCTCCTCTCGAACCATATCGCCGGTAGATATGTGCGGCACCCCAAGTATTTTAGTGAGTCTAGAAGCATAGGTTCCTTTCCCAGAACCCGGCGGACCAAGAATCACAATTCTCATTTAAATCACCAAACCTTGTTTTAGATTTATAATGGCTTAAATTAAGCTTTTAGGCTTTAAAATAAAAGCGTTCCCAAAAAAATCTTTCAAAATATTAAAAATATCTATTCTTCTAGGCAGCTATTTTAATCATAAACATATAAATATCATTGCTACCTAATTTCTTGAAGATGGGAGATGGCTCGTCGATCTAGGAAGGAAACCCAGAAAATGCTTAAGGCCGTCGTCGTTCTTTTGCGCAATACAACATGGAAATGCGGTAAAATCGAACGCCTTGTTATAAAGTATCTTCAAAATCACCTAATAAAATATGGAACCCCAAGATCTTCAATAAAAGAAATGACTCAGCACTTTAATCTTAATGGAAAACAAAAGAGTGAATTCTTTGATGCATTAAGGAGGCTTGAGAGAAGACGTATAATAGAGATTAGAGGGCTTTAGGCCGTCCCCAACATTCCTATTTTTTCTCTTAAAATCAAATAATTTTGCTGAGTTTTAAGAGAAAGCATAAAACGTTATTTCAAGAAAGATATCTGAAAAGCAAGTCAATCAAAAAGAAATTAAAAGTATGAAGTAAATTTAAATTCTCAGGGTTTCTTGGAACAGTTTCTTTACGGCGGATATTCTTGATTTCTGCGCTAATACATCCTTAGTTATGTAGTCTAGAGCTTTCTCTGGACACCATTCCACGCATTTAGGTTCGCCATCGCATGTATCGCATATGAAGACAACTTTTCTTTCTGGGTGAAGCATCACTGCGCCATAGTCGCATGCTTCGATGCACCATCCACAACCATTACATTTGTCCTCATCAACAATTATTATGCCAGTTTCTTCAGACTGGGTTAATGCATCACGTGGGCATGCTGCTACACACGGAGCGTCTTCACATAACCTGCACGTAACTGACATGTTTATCAGTGAATCCAGTCTGACAACCCTTATGCGGGACTTTAATGGATTAAATGCTTTTTCCTTCTCGAATGAACATATGTACTCGCATATACCACATCCTACGCATTTATCTGGATCACATGAAACGAATCTTCTCGTATGGATGTGTGACACAATTTACTCCTCCATTAATTTAAGTTAATATTAGAGTTGGTGTGTTAATTAAAGTTTGTCTTTAACTATGTATGCTAAATCTTCTAAGTCGAGCTCCTTAAGCTTTTCCAGTGTTGGGATGCCCTCTTTCGTCCATCCGCGATTTTCATAGTAATCGTCTAGCATAAAATCAAGTTCCTCTTGAGTGATGTAGCTGCCCTTCGAGACGGTTTCATCTGGTATAGGTGTGCTCATAACTTTAGGCGGTAGATGATCATCCTTTCTGGTGAAGCCTTCTCTAATATTATATAGTCTTGCAAGATTATTTATTCTCTCACCGGTTTTTCTAAGCTCTTCAGCAGTCATATCGATTCCGGTTACAAGCGTATAGTATTTAGCTAGGTCCTCGAATCCCTTATAGTAAACACCTCTAGAGAACTTGCAAATTATCAGCGAATCAATTATTGTATATAAATTCTCTATGTCGATAACGAGTTTAGATCTTCCCTTCTCAAACTTGAACCGGTCAACTGTTCCCTTAATATCTAGCGCATATGCACCATGCCTATTGTGGTCGGCTCCCCTAAATGATACAGCATAACCTATGGCAGCGGTCTTTAAGCCCCTTATATCATAGCCGGTCATCTCAAGCCCCTTAATATGATTGGCAAATTTCTCAGCACCCTTCCCTATTTTCTCTGCGGCTCTCTTAACTCCCTCAGCTAGTATATCGCCTATTCCCTCACGTCTACCCATCATTTCAACAAGTTTAATCATTGCCTCAGCATTTCCAAATCTTAAATCTAAGCCGCCAGTGTCATCTTTAGTTAGTATGCCATGCTCATAGCAGTCCATGGCGAAGCCG
>CAZOWB010000034.1:0-8521 GCA_964583315.1 uncultured Candidatus Bathyarchaeia archaeon
AAGTTTCGATTGGATATATTACGTAGGAATTGATTACTCAACAAATATTCAGATTGGAACTGGGGAACACAAAATAGATTTTCTAGATCTGCTTAATGTTAATTCACTTGCCCCCTCAACCTACGCATTAATGAATGGATTATATACGTCGACAGCAACATTATCGATCCTTTCTAACGAAACGGTCTCCTATGTATCTTCTGAACCCAGGCTTGTGTCGCCTCCAGGACAACTCAGAGGCTGGTATATTCAATATCCAAGTTCATCGCCTGTGAAGCTACTAGCATACTTCACCTTCGCAGATGATGGTACGCCGGTTGATAAGCTATCATTTACCTTTAGCGGTTTAGTGATTCCGGAATTCAATGAATTAACCTTAATCTCCGCACTAATAATAACCACAATAATTACTGTAATAATTGGTAAGAGGAAAATTCACAACTAAACAATTTCTTTTCTTTATTTTTTCAAAAATTAGGGATTAATTCGAATTGTTTATGCTGGTTTGTATATTTTTACGTATCTGCTGCTTGCTACTAGAGTGATTATGCCTCGCCGAGAAAGTTCTTCCAGAAAGTCCTTAGCTACACTTAAACGTAGATTAAAACGTGAGGCTAACGTGTAGGGGGTTAAAACTTTCATTCTTCGTATCTCTTTTATGACGTTCTCATCCTTTGGACTCGGAGGAATCACTCCAGCAACCTTCTTCTCTACACGTGACATGGTTCTTTCTCTTTTACCTCCTTGCCTTTGGGTTTCTCTAAGCAGAGCTTTCTCGGCCTGCGAGATGGTCGGTTTCTTTTTTCCGCCCATAATATCTACTCTCCAGAGCTCTGTTATATCCTAAAAAAATAAATCTGAGATTTATAGGTTTCCTTATTAGGCGACCGCGCTTATTTCAGCTTTACTTCTCGCCTTCCATTCTTCAACCGGCATCCCCAGCGCCTTCTCTATAGTAGGGCGGTGTATAGAATTCATTGTGCAGAATGGAATTATCCTTCCATCTGGAATCGCATAATGAATGCAACAGCGCTGAACTCTCTCTAAGTCAAAATTATACGGATCCATAAAATGCATGGCTGATATCATGAGCATCTTTCTGTGGAGGTCCCCTAGGGCTTTATAGCTGCCGGTTTTTAAAACAGGCCATATATATTTTCTGAGCATGCTGAATTTTATGTGGCGTAATGCTCCTATAAGACGCATTTTTGCCCTTATACTACTATGTCCTTTCTCAAGCTCTTCATAAATTTTTCTCATGGATTCAATAAATTTGTCAATGTTCGCATATTCTGTTATTGGTACTATTTTTCCGTCCTCCACAAATACGTATGTTGCCATTCCACAATGTGGGTGAGCAGTGAACTCAACGTAATGCTTATTTTTAAGCGCTCCAATAGCCCGTGAAACTGGAACGACGGTTGGCACTGGATAGAAATCTGAAACTTTTATTTGTCCATCTGTCTGTTCTTCGACAAGCTTCATCCAATCCGGTATTGTTATGCGCATCTTCATGCGTTCCTGCGCTGGTATTCTACCACATAAAGAAATCGGTTGAAAATTTACGCATCGGACGACATCAAAGTTTTGTATTGCGAACTTAATTATGTCACCAACCTGATGGTCATTAACTCCCTTAATAAGTGTACAGACTAACACCACGCTGTCGATTCCGGCTTTTCTACAATTCTCAATAACCTTCTTTTTTACTTCGACTAGATCAACGCCCCTAGTGAACTTATAAACATCTGGTGTTACGCCGTCGAATTGTAGGTAGATTGTGCTGACACCAGCCTCTTCAAGAGTTCGACAAAAATCTAGGTCGGAAGCCATTCTAAGCCCATTAGTGTTAACTTCAACATGTTTAAAACCTAGCTCCTTCGCCATTCTAATGAGTTCAGGCAGATCTTTCCTAATTGTTGGTTCGCCGCCAGAGAACTGAAGGGCATTAGCTGGAACAGGTTTATTGTTACGCAAGTTAATGAGCATTCTTCTTATTTCTTCTTTTGTTGGCTCATAAACATAACCTGTTGTTCCGGCTGTTGCAAAGCATACTGGACAGCGTAAATTGCAACGATTTGTTACATCTATTATTGCAAGCACTGTGTGCGACTTATGTTGCGGGCAAATTCCACAATCGTATGGGCAACCATTCTTTGTTTCCGTCCTAGGGTTTTCAAGTCCGCTGCCAACATACTCGAAGGCTCTCGCCCGTTCATAAAGCTCATAATCAGACCAGTAGATGTCTTGGAAGAACCCGTGCTCAGGGCACTCCTTTTTGATATATACGATGTTATTCTCCTCGAAAACCGTTGCATCTAAAACCCTTAAACATTCGGGACATAGGCTTTTAGTCTTTTTTATTTCCCTCATTTATTCACCACTGGAAGAGGTATATTTAATACCCTAAACTAATAATTGTAAAGTAGACATATATGAGAATTTTCAAACCTTTCATACGGTGAAAAGTTGTGAGCGATTCCATAAGCGAGAAAGCCAAGCTAGTTCTCAGAGATATGGGCCTAACGGAATATGAAATAAGAGCCTACCTATACCTCTTAAGTTCAGGATTATCGACAGCAAGCCAGCTAAGCGAAAACGCAAACATACCATATTCAAAAGTTTATGAGATCCTAAATTCATTAGAACGTAAAGGCTGGATAAGAAGCCAGGAGAACAGGCCTAGACTCTACTACCCAAAATCTCCTAGGGAGGCGCTTGGAGAAACAACATTACGAATAGAGAATAAGATTAAAAATTGGCAAAAAATAATATTGTCGGAGCTCCAGCCAATCTATGAGAGACGTGGAATTCGTGAGAAACCAGATATATGGATATTCCGAAGCAAGCTGGACGCTATTGCAAAGCTAAGAGAAATGATCAGTAATGCTGAGAAAGAAATTCTAATAGCTGCACCCAAAATTACATTCCCATTAATCAGAGCAATTTCACCCATGCTCAAAGATATCAACATCTCGAAAATAAAAATATCAATAATGATTTCTGGCAATGTAAGCAACCTATCTTCGGATCTTAGATTGCTTGGTGAAGTCAGATTCAAGGATGAAATGTTTGGTGGCGGAGTAATTGTTGATGAACGGGAAGCCATGCTCATATTAGGTGAGTCCAAGCCATCAATAATGTTATGGTCCAACCATATAGACCTCGTAAGATTCGCAAAGGACTATTTCCAGCATATATGGGAGAGCGCAAGTAAATTCTGAAATGCCCACATCCATTTCTAAGTGAATCAATTAAGCTAATCATTTATTAATTTTTAAATAACACTTTTTATTGCATTTTTTATGCTTTCAGCTCCAGAATAAAATGTTTTTCTCTCATCTTCATCTAGATCCCACTCAATAATATTTTCAATTCCATCTTTCCCTAATGTGACCGGAACCCCTATACTTATGTCTTTTAAGTTATATTCACCATCTAGGATAGCCGAACATATGTAAACATTTTCCTTGCGCCCTAAGATGGCTTCTATCATGTTTACAGTATTGTTTGCCGGAGCATATATTGTAGCACCCTTCTTTGAAATAACTGTTAAGGCGGATTTTCTTAAATCTCTGGAGATTTCAGATTTCTCCTTACTTGTGAATTTTATGCCCTTTCCTTTTATCTTCACCCTACTGAAGACTGGAACTTGATTTTCGCCATGCTCGCCTATTACATACGCTTCAACATCTAAAACTGGAACATCATACTTTCTGCTAAGAACATATCTAAACCTCGCTGAGTCAAGCATACCCGCGCTTCCGATCACCTTCTCACGCGGAAAGCCAGTATACTTCCACATCAGATAATTCATGATATCCACGGGATTCGTTAACGTTACAATAATTGAGTCTCCAGCGAATTTCCGAATGCTTTGCGCTACATCCCTTATAATCTTCTTGTTAACTTCAAGAAGTTCAAGCCTGGTTTTCATCTCAGGGGTTCTAGGCTTACCAGCTGTTACGATAATAATATTTGAATCAGCAACATTCTTGTGATCCCCAGCATAGACATTAACGTTATTTCTGAAAGCAATAGCCTGTCCGATGTCAGCCGCGTTTCCCTCAGCTAAATCTCTGAAAATATCTATGAGAACCAGCTCCTCGACTAAGCCTCTATTGGCTATTTCATACGCTATACATGAACCTAGATTGCCAACGCCAATAACACTAATTTTACATTTCCCATGCATATAAAACTACTTAGAAGAATCTCCCTAAAATATCTTTAACGGCTGTTAATGATAGAATAGTAGGCCAATAACATTATTAAGAATGATTTTGACAGAAATATTAGAGGTGCCACTGACTTGAAGAAAATCAAAATTATAAGCGATAGAATAGGTGTAGTTGAAGCCGAACTTCTAGAAGATAAGAACCCTCAAACCGTCGCCGCAATATGGGAAAAACTCCCCTTTGAGGCTATAGCAAATAGATGGGGTGACGAAGTATACTTCTCCATACCAGTTGAGATAAGTGAAGAAAACCCGCAGGAAACCGTTGAAGTCGGAGACATAGGATATTGGCCGCCTGGAAGAGGATTCTGCATATTCTTCGGTCCAACCCCGATCAGCAGAGGGAACGAAATCAGACCCGCTGACCCCGTGAATGTGTTCGGAAAAGTCATTGGAGATCCAAAGATTTTTAAGAATGTTAGAAGTGGAGACAAAATTAGAGTGGAGAGGGTATAGACACTGAAGTTCTTCCTCTTACAGGAAAATTGAAGTCCATTTTCTCTTTTCTTTCCATTATGAGTTTACTTTAAGGGCTTAAGAATATTTAAAATCTAAAACGTAAATTGATTTATATCTAATTTAGCTTGGTGAAAAATGTATGCCAGTTGTAATAATTGAGATGTGGGCGGGTAGAACTGAGGAGCAGAAAGCGGCCATAATAAAAGGAGTAACAAAGGCTTTTGAAGAGGTTGGAGTTAAGCCGGAGCATGTACATGTAATAATACATGATGTGCCAAAAGCTAATTGGGGCATTGGCGGAGATCAAGCGTCTAAACTATTTCCATAATGCACTGAAAAAGTCATAAGTCCACCATAGATCTCCCTAACTCATTTTTATGCTATGTTCTCGCTAAAGCCTCTTATATTTTAAAAATTAAAATTAAGAATATTATTGATTGTGAGGGGTGTGAGTAATTACGATAGTAGCCGTTATAGGTGGAGGCGTTATCGGCGAAGCTGTTGCAAGAAACCTAACTTCCAGCGGATACAAGGTTGTGGTCACGGAAAAAAGGCTTGAGCGCATAAAGGAACTTAGAAGTATGGGCTTAAACGTCACGATGGATAATAAGGTGGCTGTTAAACAAGCAAATATTGTTATACTATGTGTTAAACCAAAAGATGTTGAGTCCGTCTTCAGGGAGGTTGGAGACGAAATTAAAGGCAAGCTCATCATATCTCTAGCTGCGGCTGTAAATTTAAATCTGCTTAAAAGGCTTGCTCCAGAAGCCAAGTTTATTAGAGTAATGCCGAACTTAGCGATAATCGTCCGCGAAGCCTACATAGCTTATTCTCCAGACTCCAAAGTGAGCCGGGAAGAACTCGACTCAGCTCTTAAGCTATTAAGCATGCTTGGAAAAGTTAGGAGAGTTGATGAGACTTATATGGATGCAATAACAGCCTTAAGCGGATGTGCGCCAGCGTATCTGGCACTTATTGCTGAAGCCATGATGTACGCTGGTCTAGAAGTGGGCTTAGATAGGAGAATGGCATTGGAAATAGCAGCTCAGACGATGATTGGAACTGGAAAACTAATTCTCGAAGGTAAGAAGACTCCCTCCCAGATACGTGATATGGTTACAACGCCTGGCGGGGTCACAATAGAGGGTCTGTTCGAGCTTGAAAAAGTTCCAATTAGACATGCATTTATGGGCGCTATTAAAGCTGCAACGGAGAAATCGCATAAAATAACTACGACTTTAGCTGGAAAGGAGTAAATTTAGCTTACAATCTTATCTGTTTTCGCCAAATCTCTTAATCTCTCAACACCATTTATCTCCTTAATGTACGCTACTACACTCTTTGGCAGAAGCTCCTCCCAGCTTGATCCAGCCAGCATCCTGCGTCTTATCTCGGTGGCTGAACATAGCTCCCTCTTAAAGAATGGTATGGATTCAACCTTAAAACCGCTTTCAAGGAACAAGCGTCTAGTTAACGGCTCATTAGAGTATACTACGTCAAACTTTGGAACATAAGAGCATACATGCGAAACCCATATGCCGTGAATATCAAGGTCAATGACGGGAATAATATAGTATCTGCCGGGATCAACACCTATTTCATTCAGAGCCAATCTAATCATATATACTCTTTCGCCAGCGGTGAATGGATTTTCAAGAGTGTGGCTCTCCTGAGCGCTACCCACAACGATTATTATTTCTCTAGCATTGCTGAGAATGTATTTCACCGCCTCAAGATGTCCAAGATGAAAGGGCTGGAAGCGCCCAACATAAAGTGCTCTAGAAAACTTCATCCTCTTAGATCCAGCAAATTTCTTCCCACTCAAGACCCTAAGCCCCTTTTGGTTCCTCCATTTTAAAAGGAGAATTAAACTTTAAAAATTTACTATCATCTAACATTATTATATGTTCAGAATGGGAAAATTTGACATAAAGAATCGAGAGGAGCTGTTGAAGCATTTAGTTGATAGAACGGAATTTGAGAAATCTGTTCTAATGGCGGCGTTCGAAATACCTAGAGGCAAAGTCAGCACATACAAGCGCATAGCTGAAAGAATCGGAAAACCACGCGCGTTCAGAGCTGTTGGAAATGCACTACATAAAAATCCGCTTGCACCCATAATTCCATGCCACCGAGTTGTAAGATCAGACGGGCGGATAGTCGGAGAAACTAAAGAAGAGATCGAGGCTAGAAGAAATCTACTAATAGAAGAAGGTATACCGATAGAAGGCTATAGGGTTAAACTAAGTAAGGAAATACTCTATTAAACATTAAACTAATTAAGTAGCTTAGCCTCTTTTTCAAGGTTATTCTTAGATCCATTAAGTAAAGCTTAATAAGGATAGAAAATGTTTATTAGTCCCATGAAAATGCTTAGCTAGGAAATGATCCAATATTAGGGAAGAGGGATGTATGGTTGGATAGTCAAGATCGATATTTAATGATTCCAGGTGCAACAACCGTTGGAATAGTATGTTCAAATGGTGTTGTTTTAGCATCTGAGAAAAGAGTATCTTATGGAAATCTCGTTTTAAGCCGTGTTGGTAAAAAGGTTTTTAAAATATCTGATCACATAGGTGCTGCATGCGCTGGCTTAGTCTCAGACATGCAGATTTTAGCGCGTGAGGTTGGAGTTTACGCAAACTTATTTAAACTTGAGGCTGGACGCCCAATAAGTGTTAGAGCAGCAGCAAAAGTAATGTCAAATTTACTCTTTAATAGCAGGTTACTCCCATACATAACTGAAACTATCATTGGGGGAGTTGACGATGAAGGCCCATCAATTTACGTGCTCGATGTTTTAGGTTCAACCATACCAGACAAGTATGCTGCTGTCGGTTCAGGAGCTGAAATAGCAATAGGCATTTTAGAGGAATTCTACAAGGATGGAATAACCGTTGAGGAAGGAAAGGAACTCGCCATAAAAGCTATAAAGTCGGCTATAAGCCGAGATGTGAGAAGTGGTGACGGAATAGACCTACTGATAATAACTAAGAACGGCGTCAAAGAGGAGTCAATTAAATTCTGAAATCTAGGTGAAACCTTTTTATTTTTTAAAAAGATATAAGCCTTATTTAGGTTCATTAGCGTATTAACTGTTGGTGAAAATCCTATGGAATTCAGCCTAACAGATGAGGAAGGTGAATTTCTGGTTAGGCTCGCCAGGAAAGCCGTTAAGGAAAACCTCAAAGACGGCAAAATAATTAGCCCACCGGAAAATGTTTCATCAAACCTCCTTAAAAGAAGAGGAGTTTTCGTTACAATAAATAGCATAATAAATAATAGAAAGAGTCTCAGAGGATGCATAGGATTTCCCTACCCAATTTATCCGCTTGTTAAGGCAGTTATTGAGGCAGCTATAGAGTCAGCGACAAGAGACCCGCGTTTCCCACCGCTGACAATGCATGAACTTGATAATGTAGTGTTTGAGGTTAGCATTTTAACAGAGCCCAAATTGATCGAAGTTAAATCACCAACCGAATATCCATCTAAAATAAAGATTGGTGAAGATGGACTTATAATCGAAAGAGGATTCTATAAAGGACTGTTGTTGCCCCAGGTGCCAATCGAATGGGGATGGGATGAGGAGGAATTCCTATGCCAATGTTGCATGAAAGCCGGTCTCCCACCAGACTGCTGGGTTTTAAAGGGGACAAAAATCTACAAGTTTCAGTGCATAATATTCGAGGAAACAAAACCTTATGGACCAATAGTTAGGAGAATTCTGAAAGAATAAATCTCTCTAATTTTCTAGTTTAAAATCCAATATAAACTAGGTATCCTCTAATTTTAATATGAACATGGCGTCAACGGCTAATAGCTTCT
>CAZOWB010000035.1:0-8519 GCA_964583315.1 uncultured Candidatus Bathyarchaeia archaeon
TTATATGCTGGAGTACTTCCTCTTCCTCCCGCACCATATCTAGCCCTAATCCATATTGGACTACCAAATTCATTAAAAGCTCTTTCAATATCTCTTTCACTTTTAATTTCAATTGTTCTAGCTGTTGGTATACCTTTCTTAAGCCATATCTTAGCTGATTCAAGCTTATCTTGACAAATTCTAATGGTTCTATCGGAAGGAAGAAAAATGTTAGCTTCAAGTCGGTTCCTATGCTTAGATAAAACTCTAACCTCAATATCCGGTTGGGCATGAATAAAATCCAAATTCTCTTTTCGAACAATCTCATTTAAAACATCTATATAATCCTTTTCAGTAGCTTTGGGAACCACAAACTTAGAATCAACCGGAGATAAATGAATTCTAAAAGCATTCGCGTCGACTCCAGCAATATATATTCTTTCCGGAGAAATTCTAAGGGACATAATAAAGTTAATTGAGGCTGGGCCACCGGCGCCTGTAACCATAATTCTCTTCACAGTTTCACCCCAATTCCATTAAACTCTTGGTTTTACTCGCCATCTCCACGGATTTTCTAATATCCAGTTGATTTCTTCAATGAGTCCATCACGTAATTCAGTTTTCGGCTTCCATCCCAGAATAGTGCGAGCTTTTTTATTATCTAATACGAAGGTTTTTAGCTCGCCTGGAAGCCTTATTCTTTCAGGCTGATGCCTAGAGGCTTCTCCCTCCCTCGGATTATCAAATATGATGCCAAGGTTTTTACCTGAAATTTCCAGAAGAAGTGATGCTAGATCTCTTATCTTTATTCCCCTGCCACTTGAAATATTGAAGACTTGCCCGCATGATTTATCGTTTTCTATTGCGAGCATATGCGCTCTAACTAAATCCTTTACGTAAACATAATCTCTTATTTGCATTCCATCTCCAAAAACTACGGGAGGCTTACCTTCCAAGAAAATTCTTTTTATGAACATCGTCAAAACGCGTCCAAACCACTCCCTTGGACCATACACTATGCTGTATCGGAAGGCAGTTACATTTAACCCATACAATTCATTATATTGGATACAGTAGCGCTCTGCGCTTAGCTTGCTTACGCCATAAGGCCAGTGCGGTTTAGGAAGATGAGACTCACTTTGGGGAACGGTTTCCGCCTTACCATAAACTGCTCCGGAAGATGCGAATAAAACTTTTTTAACATTATTCTTAATTGCTGAATTCAGAATATTTATTGTGCCGAAAATATTGATTCTCGCATCTCTTTTTACATCCTTTATGCCCGAGTAAATTTCTAATTCCGCTGCCTGGTGATCTATTATATCAATTTTTTCGTCTCTAACTATCCTATTTAATAGATCTTCATCTAATATGGATCCCTTAGCTATTTTAAGACGATCATCTTTAATGTGCTTCAAATTTTCCATAGTGCCCGATGAAAAATCATCATAAACGACCACTCTTTCAACATTATTCTTAAGGTATTCTTCCACAAGATGGGATCCTATAAAACCGGCTCCTCCGGTTACCATGACCCTCTTTCCCTCTATATTCAATACAAATTCCCCCTTTCCTCCTGCTTCTTCATCTTCAATTATCATATTATTTATGATAATTCTTCAACTAGTTTTTCGATAACATCTACTGGATTCTCTAACTCAGAAAGTAAGGTTTCTACATCAAATTTTTTACCAATAAGAGACTTAACGCATTCCATCACCCCTGTGAATTTAACCGTAAAAATTGGAAAACCCCTCTTACGAAGATACTCATTAACCGCTGAATAACCTAACACCGGAATAACTACGCTTGGGGTTCCCTGCAACGCCGCTTCTCTAGCAATAGTTCCGCCGACACTAACCACAATATCTGCTTCCGCAACTAGGCTAGCTGAATCAATAAATTCTCTGGGCACTATGAGATTTTTTATAGGTTTCCTTTTATACCTTGAAAGGAAGACGACCTTGCCATACTTTGAAAGTTTCTTTGCGATTTTTAAGGTTACGTCCTCTTTACCCTCAGCATAAACTGCTTTAGTTTCTATCTGCCTTACTACAATTAACGGATGACCAAAATTAAATTCTTGCTTTGGCCTAAAATTCTTGATCCACGCCACTTCATCAACTCCACTAAACTTAACTATTCTTTTTACAGGATACTGCTTTAGATGTTCATCAGATATGGCTTCCGAAACAACCAATACGTCAATAAGAGGCAACGTGAGGCGATTCACTGCATCGGCGTGCGGTGAATCATGCGTGGAAATTACGGGAATTCCAAGTCCGAAGGCAACGCGACACTGCTCTACTGAGCGATGAGAAATAGCTACGTCAGGCAATTTATCTTTAAACATCCTACAAAACTTTAGCTGTCTTTCTAGGCTTTCACGTAATCTAGTGAACTTTGATTGTGGATCATATTTTCCCACAATTTCAAAATTTAAGCCCAAATATTTCGCTAATGGGATCGTATCTGGATGCTTTCTTGTTGTTAATATTACTTCATGCCCTTTTTTCCCTAAACGTTTCGCTATTGCAGCTCCATAGCGAACCTGCTTACCCGTGCAAGCATCATACCACACTCTCATTTTATCGCGCATCCCAACTTCAATTTATTATACTGTTGAAACTAATACGGCGATCACCGTTGTGAGAATGAATAGTGAAGAAATTAATAAAACTAGTTTACGCTCTGTTGTTGGATAATAGTAGGCAACTAGAGTTATGAGGCTTCTTCTGTGAGATGCTTTAAGCTTTAATCCGTCAATTTCAAGATTAGCTCTACGATTAAAGAATAGAATGTTGATTAGCACAAGAGCTGAGTTAATTACATATGGAATTATTGATATTGCCAGCGTTTGTTCAATATTTGCAATGATAGCGTATGAGGCTAAGGTGATGCCGAAAGCAAAGGATCCTGTGTTTCCAACAAATATCTTTCCCCTAAAATTGTAGTAGGCTAGAACCCAAGAAACAATAAGCGGAACATACAATAGGGTGCTCTCTTTTAACCCATGAATTATTGATACTGCAAGCATTCCAGTTAAAATTATCGATGGACAAATTGACTCTAATCCATTTAAACCGCCAAGCTGATTAACGGCATTAGTCGTTATAGTAATAATTAACGGTATTACCACAAAATAATAGAATGCTCCGAGATTAATTTTACCCCAAAAGTAAGTGCTCATGGTTGGATCGCCCTCGCGAACAACAATCAATGGTAAAGATGCTATAAGCGGTAGAATCGCTTTATATCTCCATTTAATGTCAGCCCAATCATCTAGCAGACCCATAAAACCGCCAAATAATATACACACCGCCAGATTTAAGGCCGGTGTATTCTCATTAGCATCGATGTTTACGCCGTAAAAGTAATGGAGAAGAAATAAGTATAGAACTGAACTTAAAACATAAAATATCCCCAAACCATTTGGGATTAAAGGATTTCCAGGCTTATGTTTATCCGGAGCCTTAGGAAACATATTCAACATGTTAAAGCTACCAGCTTTGCTTTTGTTTCATAATTAGGCTATTATAAATGAGAATTAGAATTTATTAGCTTTATGTTGAAGAATTTAGATGTGAAACTTCTTCAAGTAAAATTCTAGATAAAAAATAAATTTTCCTCGGTCATAGAATAAAAATATAACTTAAAAATATGGTGCTAACTTGACTGAAAATTCGATTAGACTTAGATATTCAGGATTTGTTCTCTTCCTCTTTAGGTTAATTAGCGTTGGAACCGGCTTACTCAATACCCTAATAATCACTAGGAACATATCAATCGAGGAGTATGGGCTCTTCAACAATCTAAATGATATTCTATCATACTTTACATTAGCCGCCACAATAATTCCATTTTGGACTATGAGATTTGTAGCTAGACAGCATCCTGGTGCATCAAAAACCGGATTAGTTATAAACACTATTATCGCTACAATAGCCGCCGCACTGTATCTGTTTACGATTTCGGGGATTCTATACGCTCTTCAAATTCGCGAAGAATACTTAACCACCTATATGATTGGCGTTTTCCTAATATTTGAAAACTATTTAGTGGTGGTTTTGGAAGCGATTTTACGTTCTAAGCGTCCAGAAACCATTGGTTTCGGATTATTTGTTTTGGAAATAAGTAAGGTGCCGCTTAGCTTTCTCTTCATAGTTATTTTGAGAATAGGATTAATTGGAGCTCTATTAGGACTAACATTAGCATCTTTAATCCAGATAATCTTCTACTTAAAGTATTTGATGCATTCTTTCAGTGGGAAAATTCGATGGGATTACGTGAAGGAATGGTTTAAAGCTTCATTACTCAACATTTATAATATCGTAGGTATGAGAATACTCGCTCTTACCAACATATTTCTTTTCATCTATATCGGGGAGCTTTCCAGAGCGTATTATGGGGCCTCACAATCTATTGCTTCAATAATTAGTTATTCGTCATATCTTGCATTTGCTCTATATCCAAAGCTTCTCTCCGGAGGAGGAAAAGAGGACGTAACAACATCGCTTAGAATGGTTTTAATGTTCGCTATACCTATGACCCTAGGTGCAATTACGATTTCTGAGGATATCCTTTCAATTCTGAATATATCATATAAAGTTGCTAAACCAGTTCTCATGGCGCTTTCAATAAATGCTTTCCTCACAACTTTATCATTAATTTTCAGTTCAGTTATAAGTGGAACCGAAAAGATTGATGTCAGCGCAAAAATATCCTATAGGGAGATCGTTAGAAGTAGACTTTTTTTGTCAATAACTTTAATTTATATTAAAGCGGCGATGGTTGTGCCATCAACGTACTTACTCTTCACTTCGATGCCTTTAGATGCCCTAACGGCCGCGGTATATCTTGCCTTAATAAACATATTAGCTAACATACTCGTAATGTTAGCAAAATATGTAATAGCAAGAAGATGCCTAAAATTCATGGTTCCTTGGATAAGCATTGGAAAGTATTTTGCCGCATCCCTATTAATGGCTTTCGTCTTATATCTGCTTCGAACGCCAGCTAGGCTCACAATAACTGTGGCGAAAACATTATTTGGCGCATTAATATATTTTCTCGTACTTTTTATTATTGATGAGGAAACTAGAAGGATCATTAGATTTGTTAAGAGAGAGGCTGCAAAAACATTTTTAGGTTGAGCTGTAGCAGGTAAGCCATAATGAATCTAAAGGAAAAGCTTGCGGATGTGTTAAGCCCCTCAGAGTTAAGAGCACTTTATAGATCTTTCGATATAGTGGGGGATATAGCTATTCTCAAAATACCAAAGAGTCTCGAAGATAAAAGTGAGTTAATCGCTGAGGCTGTAATGCAAGTGAATAAAAACGTGAAAACGGTTCTAGGTCAAGTTAGTCCCGTTCATGGGGAAATGCGCCTAAGAAAGCTAAAGTGGCTGGGAGGCGAGAAAAAGACAGAAACCATCCATAAGGAATACGGATGCCTATTTAAAGTCGACTTAGCGAAATGTTATTTCTCCCCAAGATTATCATATGAGCATTTTAGAGTTGCTAAACAAGTTAAACCAGGCGAAATTGTAGTTAATATGTTTGCGGGTGTAGGTTGCTTCTCAATAATGATAGCTAAATATTCTAATGCTAAAAAAGTATATTCAATAGACATTAACCCCGTAGCCGTTCATTACATGAAATTAAATGCAGAATTAAATAAGGTAGAAAATATAGTTGAGCCAATTGAGGGAGATGCAAAAGAGGTAATTAAATTTAGATTGAAGGGCGTAGCTAATAGAGTTCTGATGCCGTTGCCAGAAAGAGCATATGAATACTTAGATTATGCACTTATGGCTCTAAAGCCTAAAGGAGGCGTAATTCACTACTATGATTTTGAGCACGCTAAGAAAGGTGAAGATCCAATTAGAAAAGTAGCCAAAAAAGTTTCTATGAAGCTTTCCAATTTAAGCGTCAGATCCAAAATATTATTTGCTAGAATAGTTAGAACTATTGGTCCAAGATGGTATCAAATAGTTTTAGATACACTTATAATCAAGAAGTCCTAAATCATTAATTTAATGCGATGTAAAAGGGATTTCTGGAGTGAAGTGATTAGTTATGAAGAGGCATCTTATGGACATTTTGGCATGTCCGATCGATAAGTATCATCCACTTGAACTATATGTGTTTGAGGAGAGGGAAGAAATAATTGAGGGAATTATTGTCTGCCCTAAATGCCTACGTTGGTATCCTATAAGAGACGAAATTCCGGAGATGTTGCCTGATGAACTTAGAAATGAGAAAGATGAAGTGAATTTTCTTAAGAAGTGGAGAGAGAAAATACCTGAAAAAATACTTTTAGAAGGAAAACCCTTTAACCTAAGGAACGCATCCAAGTCAGAATAGCCACGATTATAACTTTGATTTTTTAGTCTTCTTGTTTTGCTTTTTTCTTTAAGACCGAAAATTCACCTTAAATATTGAGAACTTACTATATTTTAATTACGCGTTCTTTAGCTGCGGATTTTAATGCCGCTTCAGCTATTTTTAGGGCTTTTATACCGTCTATTCCTGTCACCATTGGCTTTTTATCATTTAATATGCATTCCACGAAATGTTGTAGCTCCATCTTTAAAGGCTCCTTCCATTCGTATCTTGGAATTAAAGTCTGTCCTGAGGTTTCAATGGTCATCTCCTGCGTGATGTAATCTAAAGAAATTATTGCGTTGCTTCCAGTAATAGTTAATTTTCTAACTTTGTAGGGTGTTAGCCAGTTTGCTTCTAGAAAGGCTGTTTTATTATTTGGGAAAGCAAGCATTATTTGGGCATAATCTTCAAATCTTTCATGTTGGAGAGCGCCGGCTCTTGCATAGACGGCTGTGGGATCTTCGTCAAATACGAAACGCATAATGTCTATGTCATGTATAGCCGTATCTTTTACTACGCCAACATCACCTATTCTCTGAGGCCATTTAGAAACCCTTTTAGCGGTTGCTGAGACCACTGATCCAATCAAACCATCTTCTATAGCCTTTTTCACCCTTCTAACTCCAGGATTAAATCTCTCAATAAAGCCTACAGAGAGCTTAAGTTTTTTGGATTCAGCCATCTTTAAAACGCGCTGAGCTTCCCTTACGGAATTAGCCATAGGCTTTTCAACTAGCACATGCTTTCCATGCTTTAACGCTTTTAAGGCTTCTTCAGCGAGTTTGGATGACCAAACGCAAATCGTCACCGCATCAATATTCTCTTTCCTATACATCTCCGTGCTTTCACTATATGATTTTAAGCCATACTTCTCTGAAATTGCATTAGCCCTCTGTTCGTCTACGTCGCATACTGCTATAAGCTCCACATCAGAAAGTTCATCTAGAACCCTGACGTGATTTCTGCCCCAAAAACCCACGCCAACAACAGCCATCTTCAGTTTTCTCATTTACTCCAGACACCTCTCCCAAGTCCGCGGTAAATAAAACCCTCTTTCTCAGCCCTAGACGGATTAATTATGTGAGCCAAATCAATTATTGCAGCCGGCTTCTTCATGATTATGCCTATTTTCCTAATGTTCAGACGCTTAAATCTGTCATGTCCAACGGCCACTACAAGACAGTCTGCACTCCTGAGGGTTACAGTTAAGTTTTTTTCGGCTGGTAAACCCATATCCCTTAGCTCTTTATACGAGTAGAAGGGATCAAAGACACTAACTCTTATTCCCCTCTCCTGTAACATTTTAATCAAATTTATGATTAATGAGCCCTTAATCTCCTTAACGTTAGGTTTATATGATATGCCTAAAATAGCAATTTTTGATCGTTTAAGCGTCTTCTCCATGATTTTGAAAGCTTCTTTAATGAGCTTAAATGTTCTTTTAACGGTTTCATCATTTATTTTTCTAGCTAAAATTGGAAGCCGCAATCTTACACCCAAGCTTTCTGCCTCATAAATCAGAAGATATGGATCTTTAGGTATATGCCCACTGATAATTCCGGGCTTAAGTAAATGACAGTATGGTTGCGTGTTGGCGGCAGCTTGCACCTCAATATAATCTACTCCAGCTCTTTCGCAGAATTTCGCGAGCTCATTAGCTAAAGCTAAATTCACATCTCTATAGATGTTCTCAAATAATTTAACTGTCTCAGCGGTTCTAATATTACTGACTTCCACTATCTCTCCCCTAATAATGGTCTTCAGTATAGCTCTTGCAGCAATCAAACTCCGCCTATCTATGGCTGCCAGAATCCGAGGATAGCTCACAAGGTCATATAGAACTCTTCCAGCTGTAGCGCGTATAGGACTGAAAGCTAAGCCAAAGTCTCTTCCAGCTTTTAATCCGGAAGACGTTTCCAAAGTCTCTTTAACAAGATATTCCGTTACACCCGGTCCAACGGTGCTTTCTAAAATCAGTAGAGATCCAGACTTAAGATGAAGCCCTACGTCTCTACATGCATTTTCAAGATTTAAGTAATTAGGTCTCTTTTTTTCGTCAATTGGCGTATTAACCGTGATCACTATTATATCGCTTTTTGATATGGCTGCTTTTACATCATTCGTAGCTGTTAAACGTCCCTCTTTTAGGTTTTT
>CAZOWB010000036.1:0-8423 GCA_964583315.1 uncultured Candidatus Bathyarchaeia archaeon
GTGTTGAACGCTGTTGATTTTGGAGTGCCGCAACGGCGCAAACGACTTTTTGTTGCAGGCGTCAGAGAGGGCGGCAGCTTCAGTCTGGAAAAATATTTGGCTCCCTACAGGAGCAAAACGGCAGTTTCGGTTCAAGACGCGATCTCCGACCTGCCAGCTATTGATCCGCATGCTGGAGGATGGGAGGAAAGAGACTATCCCCCAAAGAAGGGTCTCACATTATATCAGATGAAAGCTCGGTTTAGATCCGTGAAGCTGTACAATCATGTGTGCCCAAGGCACAGCGAGGATGTTTTAAAGACGATCCGCCACATAAGACCAGGAATGAGCCTTAAGAAAAGCTGGCCTTTTCTTCCACCTTATGTTAAAGAAAGATACAAATCTCCAGAAAAAATTCACGGAAACATTTACAGGAGGTTGCGCTGGGACGAAGCTGCGCCAACGATAGTTCATCCCCGCAGAGCTATGCTTTTACACCCTGAAGAGAACCGAGTGATCTCAGTTAGAGAGGCTGCGAGGTTACAGAGCTTCCCAGACGTGTTCAGATTTTATGGTGGAAAGAACAGCCAGTATCAGCAGGTCGCGGATGCAGTGCCGCCTTTGCTTGCAGAGGCTGTTGCTAAAGCCCTTAAAAAGGCTGTTTTGGAAGCTTCTCCTTTTTCTCTGGTGAGGAGCATATGTCCCGCATGATGCAGGAAGAGCAGAGAGGTTTTTTTGCCCGACAGATTTTGTGAGCAAAGTCAATCAGTGCAAGATTAAAGCTTCTTACATTTCTTTCAGGAAGAATTTCTTGGACAAACTCCCAAAAGTAAGGATCGTTTCTTGCGCGCTTTTTTCTTGACTTAAGAGCAAACACCCTCTGAAATATTCTGACAATATTTGTATCGACCAAAGGAACTTTTTCTCCGTAAGCAAAGCACAGCACGGCATTAGCTATATACTTGCTAATCCCCGGGAGCAGTAGGAGATCAGACGGTTCTCTCGGGACTTGGCCTGAGAATCTTTCAACTAAGACCTCGCCTAATCTCTTTAAAAGTCTGGCTCTGACCTTATATATGCCAAGCGGCCTGAGCACCATTTCAAGCTTTTCCAGAGAGGCTTCTGCAAGGCTTTTCGGGTTAGGAAAGAAGCTGAGGAATTCTCCGTAGACTGATGCAACCTGCTTTGCAGTAGTTTTCCTTAGAAGAAACTCAGCAATCAGAATTTTGTAAGGATCTGTTTCACCGCGCCAAGGAAACTTCTGTTTGCACTGTTGCCACCAAAGTAAGAGCCGCTCTACAAATATGTTAATCTTTTCTTTCTCCATTTGAGCCACCATCATCTACATTTTGCTCAGGTGTTCCATACTGTTTCTTCTCCCGCTTTATAATCTCCAACATCATCAGCACTCTTCCTCCGTCAAGACCAGTTTTTTGAACTATCTCTTTGAATGTGGCGTTAGGATTTTCCTCTAACACTCTTCGCACCTTACCATAATCCACAAAATCCTCCACCATGATCAGATTGGGAAGGCGCGGGGGAACACTTATCTCCTTTTGCTCTGTTTTCCGCAGAGTTTTGTTCTTCTGTTTTTCCAACATCAAAGCGTGTTGAAGCGGTTGAATCCGCCACTCGTTTAAAACATCTAAAATGGACGGACCACTAACATCTTCAATTTTATACTTTGACAGCTCTCCATGCAGTAGCGTCAAACAGAACACTGGCCACTTATTAAGATCCACAACGCCAATTGGCGCAAGACCCACAGCTAGCCATTTACTACCTGGTCGAATCGTTCTGCTATCAACCAGCATCAAATGTTGGTGCATAAGCGCGGGAGCAACCAGCTCTGAGATCTTTAACTTAATGTTGTATTCGAGCGGGTTTTGCCATGATGACTTTAAATCCACAATTTCCACATTAGTAATGAATGGTTGGAAAAAGACGAATTGATTTTTATATCTAACCAGTACATACAAGCTCGGATTAAAGCCAGCTTTGCCCTTAAGAATTGAACTGACACAATCTGGGTTCGTCCATATGTCTTTGCAAATTTCAACGATTCTGCTCGACGATTTGAGAGTGCCGTTATAGAGCGGTTTTTCATACTCTAGAAGGGTATTATGTAGCCTTTTAACTCTGCCAAAAGGCGGGTAGAGCTGGCAATTCTCAATCCACATTTTACTCCAAATTAAAGGATTTTCCCAATAGCTCACATTCACAGCTTTTTGCGCCTTTTTAAAAAATAGGTCAAAGTCCTCTTCTCTAAACCGCAGAATCATCATCTGCCCGCTCTTACCCCACCGTTTGAAGTATCCGCCTACCACATAAAGTAACATTCCATGCCACTCCCACCCTGACCCATAGAAGTGGTCGAAGTCGAATATGGATATTGCTTCCACTGAACCACGGCTAATAAACCCATGCTCCTTTAATTCTTGTAGAAAAAGATCAACCGCAATTTGCGTTTTTGGTTTCTCATAAAGAGAGAGGAGAAACTTTCTGAAGGCCATCACAGCTTGTCGTTCAGACTTATATTTATATTGGCGCACATCAATCTTCTCAGCTATGTCAAGAGCGTTATCGGGAATTTCGAGGTTTTTGAGATACTTACTATAGGCTATATAAAAGCCAAACCACGCGCTGGCTATAAGATTGAGAGGGTAATGCCAGTTCATATGCAATCCCAAACTGCATCGAACAACAGCTTAAAGTGGCGAGCTGGGCTACCGCGGATTAAAACTCCCACCTCAAAGTTGTAGTATATGTTCTGTGCTCTGAGGTTAAAGCTACCGAGGAGGACTTCGCTTTCATCAGCTATAAGCATTTTAGCATGCATCCCAAGGTATTTGCAACCCCTAACCGGCTCTCTTCCAAGCAACCGCTTTGCAACGACGTTTTCTAAAATCTGCCTTATCTTCAAAAGGACGTTGCTCTCTTCCTCATATAGAATCCTTACCTCCCTAAGAGAGCTAATTTTGTCAGCTGCTCTGTAGAGTATGCTCATGAATACTTCATCATAATATGGACAGGCAACCCTCAGACATCTCTCTGAGTCCAGTATTACCTTGTGAACTGCCTCCTCAACCGTGAGAACTTTATTTTCCCTAAGAACTCTATCTAAAGCTCTCCGCACAGAAGAATAGAAAGGCTGGGAAGTTACGATCCACAGCTCTTCAACTGGAGGAGAGGGCTCAGTTGCTGAGGGCGGCTGAGCCGCAGCTTCTAACAACTGCCACTTAAGTGTGGTAATTGGCATATATTCGTCATACTCTTCATCACAGATCCTTCGCACTACGCCTGCGCGCTCAAGAGCGAGAAGAGAGTCAAATACTTCGCTGAGCTTTGCTTTAATGCCGAAGCTTCTTCTTAACTCTTCAGAGATCTTCTCAACCGAAGCTAGTGATGTTTGCTTAAGAACCTCCAGAACATGTTTTTCTAAACTGCTCACAGCTAGCCACCGCCAACTACATATCTGAGCATCTGCCTCTTTAGAGACCTGTTAATCCAGCCGCAGTTTTCAACAAAAAGGCAGGCCCTGCAGGCTGAATAGCAACCTAATTCACAGAACCAGCTTTTGCTTATTTTCCCCTGGTAGTCCAGTGAGAGCTCGCCTTCATCAATCATGGATGCAATTCCTCCCAGCCCGCCTGGAGAGTTGTCAAAAACAGCTATTTCATTATCCTCTGGAGAGATGCTCTCGAAGAACTCGTTTGGGTCAAGTCCAGTAAACAGAGGTAGTGGGCGTAGAAAAGCATGTGATACCGTGTGAAACAAAGCATTTTTCTGCTCTCTGCTTTCTTCACCAACCTTTTTAATGACTTCTTGCTTAATTTTCAGAACTATCCCTTCAGTTGTCATCCTTCTGGAAAGAATCTGGATGTTGTTTTCAGAGTAGTTTAGGGAGACCGCCTTCTTTCTGAGTGGGGCAGTTGGCGGACCAACTGTGTAGCAAAGAGAAAACTGCACGACTGAAAGCTCGCTCACAAAGAATATTTTCTCTATTCCAGGCAGTAGTTCTTTGGAAAAAGCAATTTCCTCCGCAGATGCGGGATTATAGTAGTGAAGGGCTACGCTTATTGGCTTGGTCATTCCCTCGCTTGGAAGAGTAGGAATGTAGTGAATACGTAAGTTATTTATTGGCAAAAGCCCTCTAACCCACAACCTAACTCGAACTGGACCGCTTTTCCGAGCCCCTCCTTTTTTCCCCTTAGCATACCTGTCTTCAACGCAAAGGACATACCGTCCCTCTCTGCGAGCATACGGACATGACAGATCCTCTACTGGACACGCCCATGCCAAAGACTCTATTGGCCTTTCCAAGTCAGTGCACACTATGCTCTTTAGGCGCCTCTTCCTACCACAAAAACTGTTTATATCTGCAGTTATTGGGCGTAGCACCCTTTCTGGACTAACTGACGTCGGAGGCTTAAAGCTAAACTGACCAGCAAACACATAGGCTTGGTTCACTAAAGTGTCACATTTGCTACACCGCATATTCCTTGGGAGGTGGGAAAACAGCGCGCCGCATCGGGGGCACCAGAACAGATTCAACCGGTAGTCTTTACCGGCAGAAAAACTACATAAAATTTTCCGCGGAACGATAAATTCTATCATGTTAAGCTCTATTTTCTCTCTGAGGGTATTTGCAGTATTTGAATCTATGAGCCCTAAGTTTTTTAGGCGATCTATTTCTCTAAGCAGTTTGTCTCTTAGCTTCAATAATCAGCCCACCTCCCTCTCAAGCTCGCTTTCAATCAGCCCGCTTTCTCTTATGTCCGGTTCCACTCCTTTAACTATGTGAACGTAGCCTCTGTATGACAGTGCCTGCCCTCTTTGTCCGTGAAAAACCATGTAGCTGAGAGATCTGTCTCGTGCCGCCTCCTCATCTGGCACTACGTTGTGCAAATCTAGGAATTCAACTTTTACGTTTTTGTCGCTCTCTCTTATTTCCCATAGGAAGTAAACAGCGTTAAGATCTTCGTTAATTACTTCTTTAAGCGTGCAACCGCTCCGCCTGCTGATGGTGTCTGAAATACTTCTCACTACATCCAGCAGGATTTTTAAGCTCTCTTGTCCAAGTGTGCTCTGTCTCACAGCAGAAGCCACATAAGATATGAGGCAGGGGTTTAAGGACTGAACCGTCAGAATCGGAGCTGACTCTCCACTAACAAAGTATCTCCTGTAGGCGTCAGCGGCATCTTCTTTAAGCAAATGCCGCAGGAGGGCGAGCCGCTCGCCAAGCGCCCAAGTTTTTTCAAAGTACTCATATGCGTTTTTTCTTGTGCATAAGTAGTCAAGCACTGCACGCGTTATAGATCTCTCAAAAATAACTGGGTTGTCGGTTTTCAGCGGTATCTGCTCAGCGCGTAATGCAGCTTCCCTTAGCTTCATGTCAGTTAAAGTTTTATAGTTTCTGTGGAAATCAAAGTCGCATGGTTTGTCAGAAAATACTGTTATGATTAGAGCCTCTCTGCTTCTCCCAGCCCGGCCAGTTCGTTGCACAAAATCTGAGAGATAAAATGGTGCGCCGAAGATTATTAGCCCATCTATTATGTCAAAGTCCACTCCAACTTCCAGTCCCCGCGTGGCTACAAGGAGATGTATTTCACCGCGGCTGAATTTGTCTTCTACCTCCGCCCTCCGCCGACTGTAGTCAGTAGAGTGTCCGTCTATGCTTGGGATCTCCCGCATTCTTTCTGCTATTTCAGGAACTAAAAGGCGGACTCTCGCCTCACCAATAAGCATATTGGCCTCAGCTATTCTGTTAACGAACACGAGAATGTGGGGTGGAGTCCCTCCCTTCACTTCAGCGCAGTACTTGAATATGGTTTCAGCTATCCTTGCGAGCGTTGCCTGAGGCGAATACCCTTTCGGAAGAATGAAAAGATGCACCTTGCGGATGGCAGGGGTTTCTCTTTCCGACAGCTCGGCCGAAATAACCTGAATCTGACTCTCCGGCAGACCTAAAAATTTTGACGCAAACTTTGTTGGATTGCTAAATGTTGCACTTGACAGGATATATAAGGGGTTGTACTCCTGCAACCCGTTCACTGTTTTTATGAGAGTTTCAAGTCTTGAAATAATGTAAGAAACTTGTGCACCGAAGCTGCCTCTCAGCTGGTGCGCCTCATCAAAGACGAATATCCGCGGGTAGGTTGGAGCAAGTGTTACAGAATTTACTTTCAGATTGGCTTCACAGCCGTCGCACTTCCGCTTAGTTGGGCTGGTTGTCCGCCAGCCGCAGTTCCTGCACACCCTTACAGATCTCCCGAAAATTGTCTGCTCGGATGGGTCATAAAACATTCTGACATTAAGCATGTCAGGCGTGGTTACCAGAATGTCAGGCGGTTGTGAATATATGCTCTGTCTAGTCGCTCTAATCATGCTCCCGAGAAATCTTCTCTTCTTCTTGTCGCCATTAATACCCAACATACACTGAGAGTTGCTACAACATACTTCCTCTTGAATCGCCCCTGTATCTGTCAGGGTGAGTAATAACATTAATCTGCGGCCGCACTCCGGGCACTTGAAGCGCAGGTCTCTGCTAACAGATGCGCCAATCATAGTGTTCTCAACTTCTCTTTCCCTATTGTATGTGTCTCCATGAAGAATTCCGAATGTAAGAAGAGGCTTATCGACGCCAAGACGTTGATTTAGGTGCCAAAGCATTTTAATAATAACGTCTGCTTGGTCGTGGCAGAGAGCTTTTGTCGGATAAAAGAGCAGAGATTTGACGCCAGGTCTGGGATCTCGAAGCTTAAAAGCCGTTGAATAGATTAAGATTGGAAGTAGGAAAGCTAGCGTTTTTCCGCCAGCTGTCCGAGCTGTTAAGGCTATGCACCGCTTAGTCCCTTTAACGAGGGCTCTAAGGATGGAGATGCAGCTCTTTTCTTGGAAAGTGTAAAGGTTGCTTAGTCGCCCTCTTCCCAGTTCTTGTAGGGCTTCAGTAAAAGCCTCCGAGAGGACTTCGACGTTAAGAATTCCCAACGCTTCTCTGTGTTGTTCTATTATGTCGTGAAGCGCCTCCTCGACGCTTCTTTGGCTTTTCTTAACACCATACACAACCTCCTCATCCGCCACCGAATCTTCCAATACTATTAGATCGCTCTGGAGTAGGCTGACAAGGGAGTTAATTGGGTAAATTCCTGTCAGCCCAGCGACTTTTCTATCGTTAATTTTATGCATCCAGGAAACTTTGTGCCTGTACCCTACAAGGCCGATTTCAGCCCTTACTTCTAATAGGTGTCCGACGCTCCACGTGTCGTCATTTGCATCATAGATCACGAACTTAGGATTGTACAGGCCCTTGCCTTCGTGTGCGGCTGGCATGCTTAAATTGCTTCTATGCGCTATCCAGCCACCTATGTTTTCGAGCGCGCTTCCAAATACTACTGCTTTAGAGCTGTTTCGCATCTCAACTCTAACTCTAAGACAGTGAATAAATGCATAGCTAGGGCTGGTTGGTTGTTTCTGGAAAGGAAGGCGCCTCTCTTCTCCGTCGGCCAAAAGTCCTGCTCCTATGATAAAGGGAAGGCTCTCTGTGGAGAGGTATTTTAGAGCTGACTTAAAGTCTTTATATGGAATTTCAATTTTTAGCGAGCCACTTCTTAAACTTCGCTTCTCTTCTTCATGGTATAATGGTTTTTCCTCACCATCAAATATGTCTAAACAGACTGTAGCTTCCCTTTCATCTTCTATCTTAACTGAAACAGTGACCAGCCTGAATTGCTGTCTTTCAATAACTTCTTTAGCAGGCTTTATAGTAGGCGGGGCCGTACGGATAAAAAATCTGTAGAACAACCGCAGCTCTCTGTGCGGGGCCGCCTTTTCCAGCTTTAATCCCTCAAAACCCAAAATATGTGGAATAATTCTTTGTGAACTCCAATAAGCCTTCTCTTCTAGAGTTTCCTCAGAAAGAAGCTCCTCTTCTTCCTTTTCAGCAACAAAAACAATATTTCTGGACAACCTACTGATCAAATTCTTGTTTTCTCTTCGATTCGGCCCCAGTAGACCGATGTGTGGATGTTTTGTATGCCTTCTGGTGCGGAGACCATAAAGAATATTTTTAGCCAGGGATAGAATGTCTTTATCGGTTAGCGTCAGTAGTTCATTTTCACTAGAACTAGAATTAGTCACAAATACCCCCCTTAGGACGCTTATAATTTTATTATTTCCCCAGCAATTTTAAACTTTTTTCTTATAAAAAGAAAAATTTAAGAATTCGTCGTAATCTTCATAAAAGGTTTTATATATTCTACATTTTAATGATTAATTATGAGCATAGAGGTTATTTTAAGAATACCTAAGGATACGATGAATAGGATTTCTGAATTAAGTGAATTTTTTAAACGGGATACAGCAGAGATTATCAACGATATTTTATCTTCTGTTAGTCTTGAGGCTAAAACCCTAATGATTCTAGCTAAAGAGTATAAGGTTCC
>CAZOWB010000037.1:0-8322 GCA_964583315.1 uncultured Candidatus Bathyarchaeia archaeon
TCTTCGTGGTCACCTACTACTTATTCTCGCTTATTACAACAGCGCAGCAGATTCAGGAAGCTGGATACATGGTTGGAGGCTACTTCACTTTCGCATTAATAGGCATAGCGTTCCAAGAGTATGTTCACTTTGCGGTTCAAAGCATAAATGAAAGCATTAGGGAGGAGCAGTGGAATGGAACCATGGAAACCATTCTGTCAACCGTTACAGACTTCAAAATCTTCCTATTAGGTGAAGTCTGCTTCTCATTCATCGTTTCCTCCGCCGTTCTCCTCATGTCGCTGCTTGTAGGTCTCGCTCTTGGAGCAAAATTTTATGTAACCCCATTCTCAATCCTAACTACAGTAATATTAACTATACTTTTAATTGCAAGTCACATGGATATTGGAATCCTAAGCGCCGGAATAATAATGAAGATTAAGCAGGGTAACCCTGTGACATGGGCATTCTCCTGGATAAGCCAGCTTGTATCAGGCGTCTTTTACCCACTTGGTCTACTGCCATGGTACCTTGAATGGATTGGGAGAGCATTTCCGCTAACTTACTCGCTTGATGGCATAAGATTATGCCTTCAATCCGGCAAAGATCTAACCTCGCCGGTGATACTCTCCGACATAATAAGCCTGATAATCTTCGTGGTTATTGCAACACCAATAGCCCTATACGTTTTCAAGATAGGTTATGATGCTGCTAGAAGGGATGGATCCCTGGGACAGTATTAATCGAGTAAATGTCTTATTTTTAGTCAATCAAGTGAGAAACTGATAAATCTATTTTTCTCCGGATAAAAAATATTTTCATGGTTGATATGATGGAGTCTTTAATAGATGCTTGTTTAGGTTTATCATCCCTAGACATTTTAGTTTCTGGCAGGATAGTTGATGTTTACGGCGGCAACATTTTCGATGGTTTCGTCGGCGTGAAGAATGGGCTCATAGCCTATGTTGGTCGGAACCCTAAGCCAGCTAAAAAGATTATAGATTTCTCCTCGGGATATATTTTGCCAGCATACATTGATGGACACATTCACGTCGAGAGCTCACTTATGACCCCAAGCATGTTTGCGAGGGCAGTTATTCCGCATGGAACATGCTGCGTTATAGCTGATCCACATGAAATCGCAAATGTCGCGGGTTTAGATGGCATAAAATTTATGATGGAAGACGCGGAGAGAACTCCGCTGAAATTTTATTTTATGATTCCATCGTCTGTTCCATCAACAAATCTAGAAACAACCGGAGCTGAAATAGGCTTAAAGGAGATAGAGGCGCTGAAGCGTTTCAAGCGGATTTTAGGTTTAGGCGAGGTCATGAACTATAGGGGCGTAATCAATAAGGATAGAGATATTTTAGACAAGATAAGAGCATGTGAAGGAATGATTATCGATGGACATGCACCCGGCTTGAGAGGCGATGATCTATGTGCATATACTCTAGCTGGAATAGGTTCGGATCATGAAGTAATCAGTCTTGATGAAGCTAGAGAGAAGCTTACGCTTGGAATGTGGATTATGATCCGAGAGGGTTCAACCGCCAAAGCGATCTCAAACCTCATAAATGTGGTCTCTAGGGGCTGCCCTGAGAGAGTCATGTTTGTAACCGATGATAGACATGCAGGCGATATACTGCGTGAAGGCCATATGGACCATTGTTTAAGGAGGGCTGTTGAGGAGGGGTTGGATCCAATAGACGCTGTAAGAATGGTTACTATTAAGCCCGCTGAATACTTTAGACTCGAAAGTCTGGGCGGTTTATCGCCTGGGAAATCGGCGGACATGGTCGTTGTGAGCGATTTGAGGGAGTTTAGGGCTAAAATTGTTTTGATAGATGGGGAAGTAGTTGCCAAAGATGGAAAATATTTAGGCGCGGAGGTTAAGGTGGAAAAATCGTTTGCCTCTCTGATGGAGTCAATTAAGATTGGTGAATTAAGGCTTGATGATTTACGCATTAGGCATCCCCGTAGAAAGTTCGGTAAGACTACTGTGAGGATTATAGGGTTGGTGGAAGATCAAATAGTTACTGAGGAAATCCGCCAAGAGCTGAGGATAGTTAACGGCGAGGTTAAAGCTGACCCAACTAGGGACATACTGAAGATTTGCGTTGTAGAGAGACATAGGGGGACTGGTAGAGTCGGTAAGGGTTTTGTGATGGGATTTGGGCTCAAAAGTGGCGCTCTAGCTTCCACAGTTGCACATGACTCTCATAATATTGTTGTTGTCGGCGTGGATGACAGGGACATTTATAGGGCGATTCTGAGGATTAGGGAGATTAACGGAGGATTCGTCATAGTTAATAATGGGTTGATTCTAGGGGAACTTCCACTTCCAGTAGCTGGGTTAATGACCTTTTTAGAGGCAAGCGAGATAGCTGAAAAGACCGAAATGCTTGAGGAAGCTGCCGCCAAGCTGGGTTGTAAGATTAAGAACCCGTTTATGGCGTTATCCTTTCTCTCGCTACCCGTTATACCTAAGCTTAAGATTACTGATTTCGGCCTTATTGATGCTGAGAACCTAAAAATCGTAAATCTATTTATTGATTGAAAAAGCATAAATCCATGTTTCTGTTCATATTTTCCGGGGGTGCTTTCCTGTTGGTTAGGGCTTTATATTTAGAGGATAGCTACCTTAGGGAGTGCGATGCAACAGTCATTAAGGTTACGGACGGCAGGTATGTTGTCTTAGACCAAACAATTTTCTATCCTAGGGGTGGAGGCCAACCGTGGGACACGGGTAAGATCATACGTGGCAACGAGGTTTTCAATGTTATTTACGTCGGGAAGTTTGGCGGCGAAATATCTCATGAAGTTGACAGAGAAGGCCTAAAGGAGGGTGACAGGGTTCACTGTATTTTGGATTGGGATAGACGCTACAAATTTATGCGCAGTCACACAGCAGCCCATCTTTTCGCGTCGATAGTATGTAATGAGACCGGCGCGCTTGTAACTGGCAACCAGATTGAGGAAGACAAAATCCGCTTCGACTTCAACCTAGAAAAGCTAGATAGAAATTTAATTATGGAGTGCGTTAAGAAGGCTAATGAGCTACTGAAGAAGGATATCCCAGTCAAATGGTATGAGCTACCAAGAGAGGAAGCCTTAAAGATTCCGGGGGTTATTAAGATGGCTGAGGCGCTTCCGCCCAATATACCTAAACTGCGCATAGTTGAGATTGTGGGCGTTGACAAGCAGGCTGACGGTGGAACCCACGTTAGGAATCTTAGAGAGGTTGGACAGATAAAGCTCCTAAAGATTGAAAGTAAGGGTAGACGTCATAAGCGCATATACTTCACAATAGAGTGAAATCTCAATCAAGCTAGGTGCATGTGTTGCGTCTTCACGTTCACAAGAAAGCCTTCAGAACTTTGGGGATCTCAGAGAGCTTCATTAAGGGCTTAAGCAACAAATCGGTTTTGGCCGGCGTAGTCTTAAGAGGCGACCGCATAATCGATGGTTTCGTTTTCTCTAGAGCTACTGTCGGCGGCATGGATGCAACCGACAAGATTATTGGCATGTATAAGGCTTTGAAAAGGGACGACATAAACGTTTTAATGTTGAATGGCTGCGTCATAAGCTGGTATAATGTGGTTGACTTAAAGAGGATATATGAAGAGCTGGCGCTTCCATTAATATGCGTAACTTATGAGGAGTCTAAGGGACTAGAGAAATATTTCATGGAGCTATTCCCAGATGACTATGATAGACGTATAAGGATATACCACAAAAATGGACCTAGAACCCCAATAACGCTTCATACAGGATACAGCGTTTACGTCAGGTTTCTAGGTATGAGCCTAGAGGAAGCAAAAGGCATATTGAATAAGTTTACGCTTCACGGCGCAGTGCCTGAACCATTAAGAATAGCCCGTCTTTTAGCGAGGGGAATAATGAAAACTCTACAATAATTATTTGAGATTCCTGTTCATTAAAAGGGAGGTTAAGAAAAAAGGGTTTATCCAATTATTCTCACGGTTGTTCCCAACGCTTGACCCGGCAAGCCTCTTCTGAATCTCGCCCTAACTAGACCCTTGTTTCCATGTGGTGAAATAATTGTTCCAACTATGGTGTTGTTTTTTCCGTCAGTCCACGCTACTTTTCGCCCTATCAATTGACTTGCTTCGCTTCTAGATTGCACGTTAGAAAACTTTATTAGGCATTCCCTAGATTTCTGGGTTCTCGGCCCTCTTCTATAGTTAACAATAATGCCCTTAAGATCCATAGGCAGGTTCCTCACCCCCACTTAATTCTCCCAAACTTTGAGGATTTCTCTATTAATAAGTAGTGTTTCCTTTGAGCCTTATTTTTCATTGATAATGAGTTATAACTTAAAAATTTACCTTTTATAATATTCTGTTAGTGGTTGTTGCTCCTGTTGTTTTTCGGTTTCGGTTAGTTTTCTCCATTCTTCCTGACTTAGGGTTCCTCCTACCTGTTCTTTTATTCTTTTGGCTATTCTAGGTCCTATTAGGGGCAGTTCCATCAATTTACTTATCGGCGCCTTCTTCAAGTCTTCGATTGTTCTTAGTCCTGCGTTGTATAGTATGCGCGCTCTAATTCTGCCTACCCCCTCAAGTCTGGCAAGCGATATCAGCTCGGTTTTAACTCCCTTGTCAACTCTTTCCATCAGCTCCGCTAGCTTTGGAAGCATATCCCTGTGACCTAGTAGTTTCGCGAGCTCGTAGGAGGCGTAGAGAAGCCACTTAGCTGTCTCAGTTAGGTGATATAGGTCTCCGGGTTCAACGCCAAAATACTCGATAATATCGTCCTCAGAGTATTCTTCAATCCAAGCGTTTAGAACTAGAGCTGTCTTAACCTCCCCAAGAAATTCTTCGTAATCTATTCTGTCAATCCACTCATCTGGAACCTCAAAGAAGAATTCGTCACGGTGTTCCTCCGCAAAGAGGGCTATTTGATCTATTTGACTTGATGTAGGCCTAGTTTTAGGAGCCATATCTGGTGTATGCGCTATCATATGGAGAAAGCTCAGGTTTGTGATTTTGGGGGCTCTTCTTTCGAATGCATCCCGGATAATTATTGCTGAAACTGGATCAATGTAAAGCTGCGAAACCCTCAAACCGAACTCCGTTGCCCGAATGAAATCCCTCTCAATCTTTATCATACCCTCATTATAGAGGAACTTCAGTATTCTGGCTATTACACCCTTAATCGCCCTTAAATCATACTGGAAAGCATAGAGCGTTCTACCGAAAAATTCGTATACGCCCTGCTCTGAATAGGCGAATTCTGAGGCTATCGTTGCGAGAACATGACTTCTAAGGACTTTCTCAACGCCTAGTTTAGACCATATTCTTTCAGGTCTGGCTAAAACAAAGCTCGTTAATAGATAGTCGCGCTCCTCATCTGTTCTAGCGATGAGAATAGATTCGCCTACCTCATCATATTTTGGTCTGCCAGCCCGCCCAATCATCTGTTTATATTCAAGAACTGATATAGGGTAGTAGCCGTAACCAGGTTCGTAGCGTCTGTAATCGCTTATAATCACCATCCTAGCTGGCAAATTCACGCCGAAAGCTAATGTTGGGGTGGCGGTTAAAACCTTAATTCTACCATTGCGGAACGCATTCTCGATTATTCTCCTATGAATACCTGATAAACCAGCGTGATGGAAGGCTACGCCATTCCTGACTAGATCAGCAAGTAAATCGCTTAACCTGGTTCTTTCCCCAGAGGACTGAATTTCCTCAGCTAGGCTACTTAGTGAACGCTTAAGAGACTTGGATAATAATCCGCTTACTTCAGGAGCAGCTTTCTTAGCTAGGCTAACAGCATTTCTTCTTGAAGAAGCAAATATTAGCGCTTGACCACCATGCCTGATGCTGTGTAACGCTAAATTTATCGCTGGATTTTTAACAACACGATTTATTTTTACTGAGCCACCATCCTTAAACTGAATTTCGTCATTAAGCAGAATTCCCTCACGGAGCTTAACTGGTCTCCATTCGGTTGTTATTGCCTCAGCTTTGAGCCACTCAGCGATTTCATCCGAGTTCCTAACGGTGGCGCTTAAGGCTAGTATCTGAATGTTCGGGTTCAGCTGCATTAGGCGCGCCAAAACAACCTCAAGTGTTGGCCCTCTCTCAACTTCATTAAGCAGATGAATTTCATCTGCAACTATGAGCGAAACCTCGTTTATCCATGGAGCCCTATGCCTAAGCAATGAATCACACTTCTCATTGGTGGTGACGATTATGTCGAATCTTCCAAGCCATGCGTCACTACTATCGAAGTCACCGGTGCTTATTCCAACACTTATCTTTCTCCCATTAGGCTTTCTAATCACCGTATATTTCTTGAATTCCTCATATTTCTCGTTGGCTAGAGCCCTCAAAGGAGTCAAATACAGGACTTTTCCATCGTTCTCTAGAATATGCTTGAGAGCACATAGCTCCGCCACCAGAGTTTTCCCAGATGCTGTTGGGCTAGCCAAAAGTAGATTTCGTCCCTCAAGGGCTCCGGCTTTTATAGCTTCGACTTGAGGGGGAAATAGCTCCTTTATGCCGGCTTCAAAAAGAACCTTTTTAACTTCTGGGTGGACTTCAAGTTCTTCAACAAGCAAGGTTCAAACCCTTTCTTCACTATTGCTCGAAATCTATGTCTTCTTTAAGTAGCCGTTTCTAGGCTCATATAGGGTTCCTTCACGTATCATTTGCGCTATCAGCTTTTCGGCTTCGCCTCTAGGTATGTCATATTCGCTACTTAGTTTTTCAAGCAGCTCAACCTTGCTGACCATTCCGGTCTCCTTCTCCATTTCAATGAGCACGCTTAATATTACTCGAAGCTTGTCCTGCATACTCTTAGGCTTTCCAACCATTATGATGTCTATGTCAAACTTCTTAGATGATACGTCTATCCCAACTTCCTCAAGGGATCTTTTCATTATGGCTATAGCCGCCTCAGCGTCCTCAGCTAAAACAGCATTTCTAAGAGCTGCTCGAGCCCTTGCCTCAGCGATCCTAACTAACGCCTCAAGCTGTCTAGCGGTTATAGCGATCGGCGATCCCTCTCCTTCGCTGGCGGAGCGCATAGTTAAATAGAACTCCTTAAGCCGCTCCATCGCCTCCGGTGTTAGAGTTGGCTTAACATTATTCCGTGCATAGGCAATATACTTCCTAAGTAGATCAGGAGGGATAGGGGGTTCAACGGGCGGAGCTTCCTTCATATGCAGCTTAAGCAGATGCTCACTCATCTTAGAGTCGAGATCTTTTTCCGGAACATCCCTTAGGACGAAGATTAAATCGAATCTTGAGAGTATGGTCACTGGCAATGAAATATTTTCAGCCACTGTTTTATAGGGGTCATATCTGCCCAACGCAGGGTTAGCAGCCGCCAAGATAGCTGTTCGAGCATTTAATGTGGCAACTATGCCTCCTTTTGCAACGGAGATTGTGTGCTGCTCCATTGCCTCGTGGATTGCAACTCTATCTTCCGGCCTCATCTTGTCGATTTCATCTATGCATGCGATGCCCTTATCGGCTAATACCAACGCGCCTGCCTCAAGGGTCATTCCGCCGCTGGAGGATGGGAGAACAGCCGCTGTTAAGCCCGCGGCTGTTGTTCCTCTACCGCTTGTGTATAATCCTCTAGGCGCTATCCTTTGAACGTAACGTAAAATCTGAGATTTAGCTGTCCCCGGGTCGCCTACTAAGAGTATGTTTATTTCTCCTCTGATATTTATGTCTGGCAGATGCTTTGGAACACCGCCGAAGAGCAAATACATGATTGCCTCCTTAATATGTTCATAGCCGTAGATTGATGGAGCAATTGATTGAATTATCTTCTGATGTATAAATGGGTCCTTAGCTAGCTTGAGGATTTGCTCTTCCTCCTCAGGCGTTATGAGTAGGGATTCAGATTCCTTGCTGGTTGCATCAATAAAGTTTGCTTCAATGTAAAGTGTGAAAGCTCTGGTTTTACCGGCTCTAGGATAGGAAGTTGCCTCGGCGCCAACTATGCCAATAACATAGACTCTGTCGCCGGGCCTAGCCGTGTCAACAATATCCTTTCCAACTAATCGAATATCTATGGAGCGGGGCGTCTGACCTGGAGGAATATCCTCCGGATACTCTTGGATCCTAAGCTCCTGATAATCAACAAACTTAGATTCCTCTTGAATGAACTCGAAGGGACCATTTTTATTGCATCGCGGGTTAGCGCATCTATACGGGAACGTTAAGAATGCTCCGCTTTGGGGAACCTCCATCTTAGTTTCACATCTCTTACATCTAAAGACCGCTGTTGTAACTATTGGTCTAACCATGGTTGCACGCATTATTATGCCCTCAATCATAACAAGTTTGCCGATATGCT
>CAZOWB010000038.1:0-8284 GCA_964583315.1 uncultured Candidatus Bathyarchaeia archaeon
TTAAACTCATTTTTTAATAATAATTGGGGAAGCACGGAAATAACCCCTTCATTTAGGGGCGTCCTTCTTTAAAAATTCAAGGGAGTTATTTTCTATTTTGGTTTATCTCCATTAACTGAACCAAAAGAAGTCTCGTTCGCACCCATCAATTATAAAACATAAAATTAGTTGGCGAGAGAATTTCTAGTCTTAAAAACAAATTTTATGAAAAAAGAGGGGGAGAGTTAGTAGTGATATGTTATTGTTACGACTTCGGTGGCTCCGTTAAGCAGGTTGGTGTTGCCCACTCTTACCTCTATGTTTCCGGGTAGAACTGGGAAGAAGGCTGTTCCGCTTATTCCAACCCTTATTATTTCATTATAATTTACGCCATGAGAGGACCATATTACCCGAACATAGGTGTTCACTGTGGTGGATGAGTGAATCGTTACGTTAATGTAGCCTGCATAGTTTACTGAGAAATTCCAGTAAACATATGAGCCAGGCGGCTGATTCACGGTTTCATGATCGACTAGAACTACATATTTTTCCAGGTTTATGATTTCAGTTAGGTTGTTAACTTGATTTTCTAGGCTTAAAATTTGAGAGTCCCTGAGGGCGATTTGGTTCTGTAAGTATGAAATTCGAGAATTAAGGGAATCCACTTGCCCCTGTAAATCTTCTATCTGACTTTCTTTGGTGGAAATTTCATTCTGTAATTCCGTATTCTGACTTCTTAGAACCGAACTTTCTTCCTGAAGATCTTGAATTTGAGCTTGCAGAGTCTCACTTTCAGCTTCTAATTGAGCAATCTGATTCTGCAAGTCTTCTATTTGATTCTGTAGGCCTCCGAGAATTGATGAATAATAAACAACCACCGCGGCCAAGCAAACCAGTAGAACCGCAACGGCAGCTCCAAGCCCAATAGCAACTCCCCTGCCAACAACTTCCCTTTCACCCTTCTTCTCTCCCTTACTCATAAAACCCTCCCCAATCTTATTTTTACGCATCCAAATTTAAGATTAATCACGCTCTCTTCCGCCCATTCTTCTGTTGGACAATGGTAGATGACGCGAAAAAGAGGCAGCTGTCAAGGAAGCTAAGATTAAGGAAGAATTTGAATACGTACGGGATGTTGAAGGCAAGTAATTCCTCAAGAAGCGAAAATAAAGTATCCCAGAAATATTTATCAAGGCCCTGTGAATCCGCATTTGGGGCATCTATATTGGCGTCTAAACTGCCTGCATTTTGAGCAACGCCAAATGGTTATTTCCCCGCAATTGGGGCAGAGGAATGAAGTTGCACTTGTTCCAGGCGGTATTAACCGGTTACATGATGTGCAAACAGGCATTGCTAGGCTTCTACTCAAGCTCACATGCACCTCATTAGGCGTATTAGAATGCATAATAATCTTTGCTTCTATTTATTCTTTTTTAATTCTAAAAGATGCGGGGTTCTTAAAATGGTAAGATAGCCCTGAAAATTATGGGCAGAAACTTCAGGATTCGCCATCCAATAACTTTTGAAATAGTTGTCCCCTGAAAGTCCATGTCTCCCTCTCTTGAGAGGATTTCATCAATTCCCTCTCTAATAATTAGAGAGAATAGCTTGTCAAGATGCTTATCTGAAAGCTTATCTAATACTCTTCTCACTAAAAGAGCTGTTCTAAATTCTTTCTGAAGCTTTGCCCTCCACTCATCCTCATATTTCTTTAGAAAATCTCCTCCAACCTTGTTGTTTTTAATTGCTTCAGAAGCCACTCTCCCAGCTATTTTAGCGCATATTCCGCCAAAAATGACGCCGCCTCCAGTTATAGGCTTAACCTGCCCAGCTGAATCCCCAACAACCAGCAAACCATCATTATAGGTTCTTTCTATGGGGCCGCAGGTGATAACTAATCCTGAACGAAAACTAAGATGCCTTAGGTTTTTATCATCAATTTTTCCGAATCTTTTTCTCATAAACTTGAATAGTAAATCTCTAGGGTTAGAATCTCTGCATGCCAAACCAATTCTAGCGGTTTCATCGTTTAATGGTATTACCCAAGCGAAGAAGTTTGGCGCCAATCTATTGCCGAGGTGGATTTCAACGAAATCCGGGTCAACATCAACTTCTTTAATCTCCGTTTGTAATCCCCTCAGAAGATTTTTAGCATCTAAAGTTTTTAGTCCAGTTGCATCCAACACTTTTGGTAATGCACCCTCAGCGTCAATTAATAACCTCGCCCTCAACCAGCCGTGTCCATTAACATTTAGAAGCCAACGTTCATCTCGATATTCTACCGTTTTAACCCTCGAATTTAACCTTATGAGCGAACCGTTTCTCGATGCCTGCTCCGCTAAAAAATTATCAAGCAAATAGCGGTCAACAACGCAGGCAACTATCTCTTCTCTCTCAACAGTGAACGATAGGTTCGAGGGAGAAAAGAAACGTGCACCCCTAAACCTATTCTGCACATACCTCCCATCGGATGGAACATCAATCTCGCCTAATCCCTTCATGCTTAGAAGCCCAGCGCAATGGCAGGGTAGACCTATCTCTTCATGTTCCTCTAAAACCAGAACTCTCGCTCCCCTCAGCGACGCCTCACGGGCCGCAATTAACCCGGATGGACCGGCTCCAATAACCGCTACATCTACTTCTTCAGTTTCCATAGCTACCTTACTCTTTTTTCCTAAGGAATGTAGGGATCGAAGGTAATGCAGTATGAATATGGGAATTATGCTTTAAAAGCATAATTTTAAAATATCTCCATGCTTATTTATTGAGCATTCATTCAGGAGGATTACGTTTGGCCAAGGTTGTAGTATCCCTAAAAATATTTCCAGCGGACATAAATGTCAGCTTAGATGCACTAAAGGAAAAAATCAAAGGCGCCCTACCAAATTATGCGTCAGTCTACAAGTTTGAGGAAGAGCCCATAGCTTTCGGATTAGTCGCCCTAATAGCTCACATAGTGCTACCGGAAAATCAGGCTGGGGGAGTCGATGAAGTTGAGAGGAGCATCCAGAATATAAAAGACGTAAGCGACATACAGACGATCATGGTGAGAAGGGCATAAAGTTCGTTCCCCCTTTTACACCATATTTATATCTAAGAACTTTCACTCTCATAATTGATTAAATTTCCTTCAGCGAGGGGAGGAATGCAACTAAATGGCAAAAGAGGTTCAGCTCAGAGTAGGCGACGCAAGACAAAGAGACGTCTATAGAGGAATAGCTAGAATCGATCAGAGAACCATGGAAAGAATAGGAGTCTCAGCCGGAGACATAATTGAAATAGTGGGCAAAAGAAAAACCGCTGCGACAGCGTGGCCAGCCTACGCAGAGGACCAAGGCAAAGGAATCATAAGGATGGATGGCATAACACGTAAAAACGCGGGTGTTTCAATTAATGAGTACGTTTTAGTCCGAAAAGCCAATGTCGCAAACGCAACAAACATAGTGTTGGCGCCAGTGGATATGCGCCTAAACGTCGATGAGGACTTCACAAGCTTCGTGAAGAACAGGCTTCTAGAAAGAGCATTCGTTGAGGGCGACACAACACTTGTTATGATGCTCGGCCACCCAGTCCAATTCATAGTCACAAAGACCAGACCCCACGGTGTTGTCAGATTAACTTATGATACAAGACTGCAAATACTGTCTGAGCCGGTTCCGGAAATTAGAGGAGTGTCAAGAATAACCTACGAGGATATTGGTGGACTAAAGGAGGAAATCCAAAGATTAAGGGAGATGGTTGAACTCCCATTAAGGCATCCAGAAATATTCCAGAGGCTGGGAATAGAGCCGCCTAAGGGTGTACTGCTTTATGGTCCTCCTGGCTGTGGAAAAACGTTGTTGGCGAAGGCCGTCGCTAATGAGTCTGACGCATACTTCATATCTATAAATGGTCCGGAGATAATGAACAAGTTTTACGGTGAATCCGAAGCTAGGCTCCGTGAAATCTTCCAGCAGGCACAGCAGAATGCCCCAAGCATAATATTCATAGATGAATTAGATGCCATAGCCCCGAAGAGGGAGGAAGTTACCGGCGAGGTTGAACGCAGAGTTGTCGCGCAGCTACTAGCCCTCATGGACGGCCTAACGGAGAGAGGAAACGTCATAGTTATAGGTGCAACTAACAGGCCTAACGCTCTCGACCCAGCCCTCAGAAGACCTGGAAGATTCGATCGTGAAATAGAGATAGGCATACCTGATAAGCAAGGACGATACGAGATTCTCCTAATCCATACTAGAGGGATGCCCCTCGCTGAGGATGTAGATCTTAAGAAGCTAGCTGAAATGACTCACGGCTTCACCGGAGCCGACTTAGCAGCCTTATGCCGCGAAACAGCCATGAAGGCGCTCCGCCGATATCTACCGGAAATAGACCTAGAGCAGGAGAGAATTCCGCCGGAAGTCCTCGAGAAGATGGAAGTGCGAATGGAAGACTTTCTAAATGCCTTCAAGGAGATTACACCAACAGCATTAAGGGAAGTATCAATAGAAATACCAACTGTCCGCTGGGATGACGTAGGAGACCTCGAAGAAGTTAAACAGGAACTGAAAGAAGCCGTTGAATGGCCGATCAAGAATCCAGACATATTCAAGAGGATGGGTATTAAGCCGCCCAAAGGCATACTGCTTTATGGTCCTCCTGGCTGTGGAAAAACGTTGTTGGCGAAGGCTGTCGCTACGGAGAGCGAAGCAAACTTCATCTCGATAAAGGGGCCGGAAGTCTTATCTAAATGGGTTGGAGAATCCGAAAAGGCTGTTAGAGAAGTCTTCAGAAAGGCTAGAATGTCTTCTCCAGCAGTAGTATTCTTTGATGAGATTGATGCGCTTGTCCCTAGAAGAGGCTTAGGGTATGGAGATAGCGGTGTAACCGAGCGGGTTATCAGCCAGCTGCTAACTGAGCTTGATGGAATAACATCGCTGGAGGATATAGTTGTGTTAGCAGCCACAAACAGGCCGGATCTAATTGACCCTGCAATTCTGAGACCTGGAAGGTTTGACCGCCTAATATATGTTCCAGCGCCATCCGAGAAGGGCAGATTAGCGATTCTTGAAATATACACAAGAAATATGCCTTTAGCTGAAGATGTAGATTTAAAGGCGCTGGCAAGCATGACAAAAGGTTATTCAGGCGCTGATCTTGAAGCGCTTTGCAGAGAAGCAGCCCTAATAGCTTTACGCAATAACATAAACGCTAAAGAGGTCACTAGGGCCGACTTCCAAGAAGCCATGAAAAGGGTTGGACCAAGCATAACTCCTGACATGGAGAACTGGTATAAGAATTGGAGTCAACAATTCAAGAGAATACAGAAGGCAGCTCCCCCACTAATAACATAAGATAGCTAATATTTAAAGAAGGAGTGAGAATTCTATGCTCTCAAAAACCTGGAAAGTTCAGCCGCTTCCAATGATCATAATTGAGATTTTAAGGAGGAAAGGCTCCCTTACAGATATTGATCTACTTGAAGCATTAAAGTCATCCTCCTCTTTATATAGAGACTTAAGTTTCGATGAACTAAATAAGACTCTCATGAAAATGGAGATAACTGGATTAATCTCCGTTTCGTCTCTGACTAAAGGAAGAAGACTTGTGCAGTTAGTTAAGAGATGAAGATGCCGCAGCATCAATAATGCTACAATAATATTTCAACCTTAACTTTATCTCCATCTTTAAGTCTTAAGGTCTCCCGTAGGCACTTTGGCGCTATAACCTCCAGAACATCTCTGCCATAATGGCTTCTGAGAGCAAAGACGACAGCACCTTTCTCTTTACCGTTTATTACCGCGTGAAAACACTTAACAGGCCCATATGTTCTACTCTTGTTTTTGAAGCCTCTAATTTCTATTCCCGGAGAAATATCTAGCTCCATCATCAACTTAGCATTTTTTCCATCAGTTATCTTGAGATTTAGGGTTCCAGGGTAGGGGTCAAAACCCAGCTTTTCCATAAACTGTTTTCTATAAAGTTTTCTAGAGACGTAATAGGCGCCCTCTCCAAGCCCACTGAAAACCTTCCCCTCAATAGTTATGGTGCGTGGTTTCCCCTCGAAAATTGCATTTAAACCTAGATAGATTCTTCGAAGGAAATCTTCTCCAGCCTCAGTTATCCTAATAAAACTTCCCTCTCTGGTCACCGTCCGATGTATCAGCCCCTTATGCTCTAATTCAATTAGACGCCTAGAAGCGCTCTGCTGAGACAAACCTATTTTATCTGCGAGAAATCTTGTTGAAATTCTTATTGTTCTCTCACGGGCTCCCATTTCAGCCAGTCTATATAATATAAAGAAATCCTTTGAATTTTCACCATCGATTTCTATCAAACTTTAGTCACCATAAATTTAGACCCAATTTCGGGTGAAACCATACATGCCATCTATTTTGATACTCCATTTTTCTCTTTCACGCTTTTTCCTATAAAGATATTTTGCATTCTCCTTCTTAATGCTCTTAATGTTCCAGAAACCAATAGAACGTGGATGGCTATAGGTTCTCCGGCAACTCTCGTTACTGCGGCTATTGAAGCTCGAATCATAGGCAACGATTTATGAGAACACCTTACAATAGCATATTTTATTTCTGGATCATATTCCACTAAAAATATCTCTGTTTGACTGGCTCCATACTCTCCGAAGAGACGGATGACGCTGGATCGCAAAGCATTTAGAAAATCTTTTTCATTGGGTGGTTTTTCACAATCCACCTTCAATAGAAGATAGCGTCGCCTAATTTTCTCTAGCAATCTTTACCCCTCTTCACAATATAAACTCCCGGACATACATAATTTGAGCTCAGCTTCCTTCGGTTTCTTTCAATTATGTTCATGGGATTGCTGGAGAGGGACTCTCTAGCAGCGCATGGATCTAAGCCTATGAGGAAGGCAAGAAACATATAATCCTCCGGCTTCCTTAATAGATGCGGACTGTCACATCCGCTCGATAAAACTATTGGAACCTTGAATTTTCTGGCTATTAACACATCCCTCCTAAGAAGGCTCATAAGTCTTATTCTCGGAGTCCCTTCCAAATAAAGTAATGGAGCCAAATTAATTTCCAAGGCTGAATTTTTTTCAGAGGCTAGCTTGGCCTCTGAAGTGCTGAAAAAATGCTTTTTAGGGTTATTCGAGGAAAATAAGAGTAAGTCGACTCTTCGATCCTTTGCGGCTTGTATTGCAACCTCTTTTGTACTACACTGAACTGCGATGACCTCAAATCTCCTTCGAACACTTTTTAATATGCTTAAAAGATCCCTGGCGCTTTTAGGCGCTAAATCAATTCTTGTGACAAGATCTAAACCTAAATCTTCACAAATCTTTTTTATAGCCTCAACGTCTTTCCCCTTCGCTTCGATTGGCAACGTTATACCCACGGCGCTATACCCTAATTCAGCGGACTTCTCTACCAGATTTCTCACTTTTTCGATCTGATTTATAGGCGGACGTAAATGTAAGTCTACAAACAACCTTTTCATGGCAACAAACCAAACTTTCGGCATATTTCTTGAATATCTTCAATCTTTGAGGTTTTAAACCTTATTTGAATCCGAATCGGGTCGGCTCTACAAAATCTAAATTTACCCTTAAAAGCCTCCTGCTTGTCAAGTCTAATGTAGAGACTCCCCTTACTTAAGTGCAAATCCAGATGTCTGAGAAGGTCCTCCTTGTCAACCATGGGTAGATTGGATGAAATATTATGTAAGAAGGATTCAGCTATTTCCGAATCTCTTATCTGCGTCTTAAAGAAAATTATTGGGTTTCCATAATCGCCCTTTAGGCTCTTTTTACTGAAAGATATTTTATCAACGTATTTGGATGGAAGAATATTCCTGACGGCTGTAAGAACCTTATTTTGATCCTCAGTTGCATGGGCAAAGAATCTCAGATTTATGTAGGATATTTTGCTCTTCATAGATTATCACTTGCGTTAAACCATTTAAAGATAATCCCATAATCTTATTAAGTGTTCTTGGATATTTGAGCGAGATAATTCTTCAGAGCCTTAATATTTTCCTCGTGAGAGGTTCTCCTCCTCATATCGATTGGAATTTTTAACGTTAATGCCTCCTTAAAGCTTAAGCCAACAGCCTTCAGCTCTCCCCTACTAAAACCTTTACCGAAACGCTTCTTCCCTCTCTTCCTATACACTATGGCCTTGATGGTCATGTGCTCCCCCTCCTCTTTTTTCTAAAAATCACTAGAATAGTGCTTTAAATATTTAAAGTATCATCTAGAGCCTTCTAATTCCGGGGAATTAATAGTTCAATATATTCATGGATGTTTGTTCCCACTCTCCCTATTTCCTCATAGGTTCCCT
>CAZOWB010000039.1:0-8259 GCA_964583315.1 uncultured Candidatus Bathyarchaeia archaeon
AGCCGCTTCCTTATATAGATAAGGAAAAAGCGGATAAATATGCTTATATATGATTCGCCTTAGCAACCCCGAGGATAAAAATAAGTTTGCTATAGTGAAGAGGTTCAGTCTCTAAAGTAGAAAAATATAACGAAAATTCAAGTAATTATACCTGCCGTGGAAGCCATATTCTTTTTATCCCATGGATTTTATCGAATTCTTCATCTTCGCTGATTATTACATTTATGCCTTGGAGCTTCATTGCGCATAGGTGTATGGTGTCAGATGGCTTAAGATTGTGCTGCGCCAGCGTCTTCTTGAAGCATTCATATATGGCATTATTTAGTGGTATCAGGGTTACATATGGCTCAACTATAGACTCTATGAATTCTAGGGTTAGCTCATATGGAACACCGTATTTATGCTTTGAGACATAAAGTAGCTCATCTAACACAAGTATGTCTGTATAGGCTTTATACTCAGCAATTACATCTATATAGAAGTCTTCAAGCAGGTCTCTGGTCTCCGGATCTAAGGATGCGTTGAGATATATGAGTAGGTTGGCGTCTATGAAGGCGCTCAAATAAGCTCCTCCTCTAGGCTTATGGCGGCTAAGTCTCCTAGTTTCGGCTCCACTGTGGTTTTGATTCTAGCTAGCTTTGCGGCATAGCGCTTAAGGTCATTTCTGATTTTATTTCGGTCCAATTTCCTTCTGACGGGCTTGAGGAGGATTCCATTTCTGATTTCAACGGTGACTTCATCGCCCTCCCTTATGCCTACTGCCTCCCGCACGGCTTTGGGCAGTATTATGTATCCTTTTCTACCGACCTTTAATTTAAGAGTCAAACTAGTTCGCCTATAGTTAAACTGGTTAAACTAAAAAATAAGTCTATCTCAACAACAATGAAAAATTAGGGAAGTATTATTGGAGTATCTACATAAAAGGGAGAATTCCGCTAATGTTTAATGTAGGAAATGGAGGATGAGCTGGAGATTGCTGAAGTGTAAGTCCGGGAACATTCTTAGGATAGATGGTGATCACCTAATTGTTTTCGATGATTTCCGCAATGTTACCTTAGATGAAAAAGCCGATTTGATATTTGCTGATCCCCCATTCGGAATCGATTTTAAAGGCAACCTTGAAACTTATAATAGGATCCCTGATGCCATTTCATACGTTGAGGTTCCGAGGGAGGAGTATCCGGGGTTCATTAGGGATCTAGTAGAGTGGTGCTATAATAGCCTCAAACCTAATGGAAGCATGTGGCTTATTTCCGGATGGAATAATTTGAGGTGGGTTTTAGACGCTGTTGAAGATGTAGGCTTCATTCAGCTCAATCACTGTATATGGAAGTATCAGTTTGGGGTCTTCACAAGAAGGAAATTCGTAACCTCACATTATCACCTACTACTCTTGATTAAGGACGAGGATAATTACACGTTTAATAAGCCTGAACATTATCCGGAGGACGTATGGATCATTAAGAGGCCATATCATCACGGCGAGGAAACAGCTGGCAATGAACTGCCAGAAGAGCTCGTTGAGAAGTGCATTCGGACATCATCTAATCCAGGCGATTTGGTTGTGGATCCCGTATTAGGCTCGGGAACAACCATGAAAGCCTGCATAAAACTGAATAGAAGATGCATAGGGGTAGAGATAAATCCGGCTCTCAAAAAAAGAATAAGAGAGAAGCTAAAATTAGATAGCGTACATTAGAAGATGATCTTCCATCAATATCCGTAATTAACGGCAGTCTTAATTACCTCTAATCTTAGAATTCTAAATTTTGGAGTTAGATTATTGACATTAGTTTCCGATATTTTTCCATTCTCATTTGTTTTCCTTCCCGCTGAATGAGCCATGTCATCCAACAGAGTTCTATGGGCCTATATCCACATAGTTTCGCTATTTCCTCTGTTTTCTTAATGAACTCTATATTATCTTTTATTGGCTGTAGTCCAGCCTCAACTAGAATGCCGTTAATAACCCTCTTAACAATTTTATCAGGCATCACTGTGTCTACGCCGCCCATCATCCTCAAATATTGAAATGTGATTAATCCAACACCCTTAATTTTCCCAATTGGATCATTACGCCAGCTTTTAAGCTTGGCATTAGTAGCCCATTTTCTAAGTGCAAGCCTATCATCATCACTTAAAGTTGATAGGTAGGCGGCTACCTTCCTAGCAACATTCCATGAACGCAGATTTCTCCAGACAGCCTTAAGCTCACTTATATCCGTCTCAGCCAAATCTCTAAGGCAACCTATTCTCCCCGACTCAACAAACCTTCTCGAGAAATCAAGCACCTTTGGAACGACTGCAGTAAAATAGTTTAAGCCCAACGAGGTAAATGCTGCATCAACAACCATTAAAACAACATTCCCATTATAACGTTCAGTTCTAAGGCATCTGCTACAAAATTCACTTAAGCCGGGGGCCATGCGCATGTATCGATCAACAATCTCCTTCAAAGAGGACATGCGGTAAGCCTCATTAATAGGTGAAAGCATACTTTGGCTTTTTCAATCCCCCTTTAAATGCGCGGCCATTCGGAAACTTAAATAAACTTTATGTTATGAAAGGTTAAGTATTTTTATTAATATGGAAAACAGGGGTTCTCCTGAAAAGATTAAAGCCGGATTCCTAGAGCCTTGGCGCGTAAATAATTTACCGGAGCCGCCGAAGCCTACGCTTGTTAATGTACTTAAAACAATCGGGCCGGGCGTCATCGTTTTAATGCTATCTATTGGAAGCGGCGAGTGGCTAATTGGACCTAAATCAGCCGTCGAATGGGGTACAACAGTCCTTTGGATCTGCACGGTTTCCTCAATTTTCCAAATAATGCTGAACTTCTCTTTCGCCAGATATGCTTTGTACTGCGGTGAGGGGGTATGTGTCGGGTTCTCAAGAATATGGCCTGGTCCAAAGCTTTGGGCCCTTATATGGTCGGCTTTGCTGGTCTTGTCGGTTAGCCCAGGCTGGGCTGCAGCCTCGGCCACGGCTCTTGCAGCCATCATACTGGGAAGGATTCCGGAGGCAGGGGACTTGAACCTAGTTAACACCGCAGGCATAATATTAACTCTCCTCGTTCTCTTCCTCTGCAGCTTTGGAAGATCTATTGAGAGAAACTTGGAGAAAGTGGGTTGGATAATTGTCTCCTTTATAGTTGGATCCCTTATCGTGTTAAATGTAGTCCTTGTGGCTCCGAGATACTGGATTCAAACTTTAGAAGGCTTCTTTAGTTTTGGGAGCATACCCGAAGGTATGGATCCTGTCCTTTTAGGAAGCTTCGCTGGTTATGCGGGTGCCGGCGGATTCTTGAACACCGTGGTTTCAAACTGGATGAAGGATAAAGGCTTCGGAATGGGTAGTAAGGTAGGCCACGTCTCAGGTTTGATAGGGGGAGAGAAAGTTTCGATAAGCAGTACCGGCTGGGTTTTCCGGCCGACTGAGGGGAACCTACGTCGTTGGAGGGCTTGGTGGCGTTTCGTTCTCATCGATCAGTGGCTGATCACTTGGCTTGGATGGATGATAGGAATGTACCTTTGCGTTCTCCTCGCAGTTGGTTTGATTCCTCCTGGAACAATAATTGAGCCTTGGGCATGTGCGGCCTATCAGGGTCAGGCTGTATCAAGGTTTCTGGGCTACGCTGGGTGGATATGGGTTATGGCTATTGGAACTTGGACTCTTTTCTCAACTCAGCTTGGGGCTACGGAATCTTTTGTCCGTCAAATTACGGATATATTATGGAACTGTAGTAAATGGATGAGGGAGAAGATTTGTAGGGGGGACATCAGAAGAATTTATTATCTCATATTTGTTGGAATCGTATTTTACTTCATAGTTAGCATACTTGTCGTTAGGTTGCCTTTATGGCTGATTTACATTGTAGCTAACATGGCTAACGTTGTCTTCGTTGTCTCCGCCATCCAAATACTTGTCTTAACATATAAATACATACCTAGAGAAATAAAACCCCCACTTTACGAGACCATTCTAGTTTTCGCTTCGATACCATTCTACTGGTACTTTTCAGCTTCAGCCTTCAGAAGGACCTTTGGGCAAATAGGATTTTATGGGCTTAATTTATTCTATATCACGATTATAATCCTTAATCTAATCGCATTGAAGAAGAAATAGCCTAAACTTAGCTTTTACCTTACTATTTTCTGATAGAATTAACAATAAAATACGGCATGTTCGAGGTCTTCTGCCTTAAATGCAACATGCAATATATATTTGAGCCTAAAAAGCAAGTTTGACCGCACTGTGCGTTCATTTTTAGCTTCGGGGTTTGTTTGGTTTTCAAGATGGTTTATTATTTTTTGAGATGGAAGATTGATTCCGGGGAGGTTTATTCCGCCTGCTGATCGGCGTGAATCTAGGTTGGGGACCACTTTATCAAGAAACTTCCAGTTTTTGACCTAATTTTGAAAAACAGAAGCTTTTCCAATCGGTATTGCCGGATCGCTAACTTTTAGCTTCTACAATTAATGTTAAGCATTTTAAAAAATTAAATTAGGGTATTCTTGATGATGTTTATGAAGTATCGGTGGAGCCTTGTATCGCCCGTAAGCTCAGGGTGGAAGGCCACACCTATCATGTTATGCTGTTGCGCTGCAACAACCGCTTTATTGAGTCTGCACAGCACCTCAACATGCGGACCCATCTCCCGGATTGCAGGTGCCCTTATGAAAACTCCTCTAAATGGTTTTTTCCCTAGCTTCGGAATTTCTAAGTCTACTTCGAATGATTCCCTCTGCCTGCCAAATGCGTTCCTTTCGACAACTACGTCCATGACGCCTAAAATCGGCTGGTTGACTTCACCTACAATTCTATCGTAGACTTTTCTGGCAAGCATTATTAGGCCTGCGCATGTTCCGAGAACCGGCATCCCCTCATATATTCGTTTCTTAATTGCTTTTAGGGTTCTGTTATACTCTGCTAGTCTGCCGATAACGGTGCTCTCCCCGCCGGGAATTATGAGGCCGTCTATCCGCTCAACGTCATTTGCGGTCTTCACCCAGATGACTTCGCCATCTAACCCCAGATGGGTTAGAGCGAGCCTCGTTATAGCAGCATGCTCCTCTATGTCACCCTGAAGACCTAGAACACCTATCGTTAAGCGCTTCAATCAGCGCCTCTCTCCTGCATCCTCAATTCTAGATTCTTTACGTCGAGACCCAGCATAGACTTTCTCTCATCTATCATTCTCTGGGCTTCAGCCACAACGGATGGGTCATCATAGAATGTTGTAGCTAACACTATTGCCCGAGCTCTTTCAGCTGGATCCTCAGACTTGAAGATCCCTGAGCCCACGAAGACTCCGTCGCATCCAAGGGTCATCATGAGAGCTGCATCGGCGGGCGTAGCTATGCCTCCAGCCGCAAAATTCACAACTGGAAGTCTACCCAGTCTTCCGGTTTCAGCCACGAGCTCATATGAAACTCCGAGCTCCCTAGCCATTCTGATAAGCTCTTGATCGTCTCCATCCTCGTAGGCGGCTCTCACCCGTCTTATTTCATTATTTAAAATGCGGATGTGCCTAACGGCTTCAGCTACATTCCCCGTTCCAGGTTCACCCTTCGTCCTTATCATGGCTGCTCCCTCCTCGATTCTCCGTAGGGCTTCTCCGAGATTTCGGGCTCCATTAACGAAGGGTGTGGTGAAATCCCACTTCCATATGTGCCTCTTCTCATCGGCTGGTGTGAGAACCTCTGATTCATCGATCATGTCAACTCCAGCTTCCTCTAAAACTCGAGCTTCATAGGTGTGGCCGATCCGGCACTTCGCCATAACTGGGATTGTAACATGATCTAAGATTGCTTGGATTGCCTCTAAGCTCGCTGTTCGGGCGACTCCTCCAGCTCTCCTAACATCGTAGGGGAGCTTGTCTAGAACCATTACGGCGACTGCTCCGGCATCCTCGGCTATTTGGGCTTGCTCCACGTTGGTGACATCCATTATAACTCCGTGCTTCAGCATGTGGGCGAAACCCCGCTTCACCAGTGTGGTTCCGCGGGAGACTTCAATCTCCTCCAGCATCTCGGTTTTTAGGCCTTTAGGTCTTGAAACTGAGCTGATGAGGGATATCAACTTTCATCACTTTATTGATTTTCTCCAAATATTCAAGTTATAACTTTACTAATAAAAAGATTATGGATCCGCTTCCATGCTAAATATATGTGAGTAACCGCAAAAGCCAGCGAAGGGGTAAATTCATGAGAGACGCCCTCAGAAACGCATTATAATAAATAAGCATAAGTGGTAAATCACTAGAAAGCCCTTTTGAAACCATCCTTCTGGTTTCTATGCTAATCTTCTCTGTTAACTTCTTAGGGGGTTTGCCTTCTCCCCTTTAAGTTTTTAGTTTGTTTTCATATTTGAGGTGACCTAAAACTTCTGGTCATTCTACATGGCAATTTATTAACTATCTTATGAGGCAGGCTGCTCTTTAAGTGGGTGAAGGGCGGAGAGAAAAATAGGCGTTAGGATCTAGCCCTTCCTAATTTCAGGTATTTCCTCTAATAATCTTATGGGGGGAAGGATGAAGATTCTTTTTAAAATTAATTCTTCATGAGGGGGTCGGTTACTCCTTTCTATGTTTTCTGAGCCAATAAAATGGGCGGCATCTCACTTTTTCTTTTCACCCTCCCTTTTTCTCCGGATGAGCACATGCGTCTTAATGTATTTATGGTATTCTTCGATTAATTGTTGGTGGAACGGCGTTTCTATTCTTACTTCGGCTACTTTCTCCATTTCTTTGTCAAGTGTAAATATTGTTTTTGCGCCTAGAGATTTAGCTAGAGCTACAAGGTAACTGTCCCATGATTCAATATTGTAGATTGCCGCCATCTCCAGTGAATCTACAGCCATATCAACATTAATTTTTGGATATAAAGCTGGCGACTCTGTCTGAAGCATTTCGACGAGAATTTTTCTCACATCGAATCTTGACACTCTGAGGTATCTGGTGACTATGTGATAAGCCCCAAGAATCGCCGGGATGGGTATTATAATTCTTCTCTTGAGCGTTAATATTTTTGCGATGAATTCGGTGGCGGATTTTTTAAGGGGATTTTTGAAGCATACGGGTATGATGATGCTTGTATCTGCAATGCCTTCAATGTATCCCAAGCTTTCGCTCGGCATATTCCCTGTCAATCCACTTCCAGCTCTCCTCAACTTCCTCAGAGAATGGCTCCGGATTTATTTTCATCGCGATCTCAACCCAACGCTTCACCCTTTCTTCAAGATCTTTATCGATCAACACTAGTTCTAATATCCCATCCTTATATCTCACCTTCACTCTTCCACCATCACTAAGTCCTAGCAGTCTTCGCAAAGGCGCTGGAATAACCATTCTCCCCTGCCTATCAACGCTTACCTCATATTCCATTTATTTCACCATATGGAATATTCATTCCACAAAATTTAAGCCTTTATCTTCTAATAGAAGCGAAATTGGTGTGCTAAAATAAATTCTTTGGGCATCCATCGGATGCTTCATGGAGAATCTGGCATTTATGTCTCCTTTTTTAACTCTTCCACTTTCTGAAGAGGCTTTCACCTAGTTTTGGGTATGCCGGAAGAGGATTCATCATGATCTTTCCATCCTTTAATGATCTGCTCCTCACGCTTTATGCTGTGAACTCTCTCGAGGTGCTCAACTATTTCCGCTGGGCTGTAGATGAGTTCTCCGCAGTCTTTTGAACCGTATTCTGTCTCTGCGAAGCCGCATTTAAATCCCTTCTTTTCCGGTATATAGTAGGCGTGAACTCCAACTGAATGTAGGCGCTTATCATGGATCTTTTTCAGTTCTTCCTCTATCTCCATTCTAGCCTTCTCCAGCCTCTTCTCGGCTTTCTTCAGCTTTCTCCTTTTGGCACTCACAACTTCAACTCCTACTTTTTGATCATCAAGATTAGCGATCTGAAGACCTAATCTGCTTGTGGTATATATTCAGAACGCTTAGGATCACAACCTACTATGTGGGGCCACTCTTAATATTGTTTTTCCCTTCAAAATATCTTTCATTGTAATATATGATGATTGGGAAGAAAGATGATCTTAAGTTCTTATAATCTTCTTTTGGCAGAGCTTTCTGGTGGGTGCTCTTTGTTTTTTGTTTAGATGCGAAAAAAGATTATATACGTATATGTGTAATTGGTGGCAAAGTTTGGGTTCACGCATCTTTTTAGAGGGTAATGTGGATCTCTTTAATTCATTATTAGCTATAAAATTTCTTTTCTGATGATTTAAATCGGCAGGTGT
>CAZOWB010000040.1:0-7340 GCA_964583315.1 uncultured Candidatus Bathyarchaeia archaeon
CGCTGATCTGATACGGTAGCTATTTAGCAATCTTTTAATGTCCTCATATGTGCAGTTAACTAGTTTTCCTCCGCCGATTATTTGGATGCCAACGCCGTAGCTTCGTCTAACGATTTCAACTTTCCCCTCGGGCTCCTCAATTGATATTCCAGACTTCTCCAGCTCAGAAGATATCATAGTAAACTGCCTAACTGGATCATCGGATAAATCTATCATAATGATTAGTCCATCAGCATTGCGTGCTAAACTTAGAATTCGAGTTCCATCCATTCTTCCTTCCGCCGCGCCCTCAACTAGGGCGGGGGCTTCAACGAGCTGAAACTGTATATCCTCGTACTGAAGCATTCCGGGAGTTGGTTTCTGAGTTGTAAATGGGATTGGGCTTATTTCCGGTTTAGCGTTTGTTACGGAAGCCAGTAAACTACTTCTACCAACGTTAGGTGGGCCTAGAATAACTATTTGCCCAGCTCCCTCTTTCGGTATTGCAAACCCGAATCCTCCCCCTCTCCTACGAGCCTTAGACTTTTCAATCTCCCGCTCTAGCTCAGCGATTCTACGCTTAACATTAGCTATGAGCTTACTAGTTCCTTTGTGCTTTGGGACAAGCGATAGGAATTCGCGCATAAGCCTTATTTTTAATTGGGGTGAGCGGCAAGCTACAACCTCAGCCCATTTAGCTTTAGCTTCAGCTGGGAGATTCGTGACCATTCCCTTTCTCCTTAAAATAAAGAATCCGGATGATCTATATTTTTGTTGTTTTCTCTACTCTCACGCCTTCTCCTATTTCTGACACCCAGCCTTTTCTGGCGCCAGCTGATAGGCATGCTTCAACAACTTTCCATCCAATCTCCTTATTTCTGACGAGCGCTATTATGCTCCCACCCATTCCAGCCCCAGATAATTTAGCGCCGTAGGCGCCGGCGTTCAGGGCTGCTTCGCATATGCGCTCGATCTCAGGGAGACTTACATCATAGAGATCTCTAAGTAGGGCGTGTTGAGCATTCATTATTTCGCCTAAAATCTTGTGGTTTAGTTCACTTGGGGATCCCTTCTGGATTTTCTTCCAGGCATCCTCGCCAAGATTCGATATAAGCTCTTTTTTGCTGACCTCTTTAAAATTGAGGATTTTGAGGGCTATTTCCGTTAGCCTATGCATTTTAAGCGTGAAGAGAATCCTCTTTCTTGAGTTTTCATTTAAGATTGATAAATAGTTGCTGAGTTCCCTTTCGCCTATTTCCTCCCATCGTGGCTGATCAAAATTATATCCGAGCTTGGCTTTCAGATTTTCTGGAACACTTGGATTTTTCATCAGCGCTTCTAAGCCAAGGTTTATTTCCATCTGCCTCTTGGGGTGGATATCGCCAGTTGAGTGCCTAATTCCCGAATCTACGATTACAAATATTAGATCTTTAAAGGGGAGCATTTCAACATTATATGGTGGCTTACAATCTAATTTTATTATGCCCCCAAACGCGACGCCATATTGATCTAGTCTTCCGCAAGGTATGCCTGCCTCCACATTCTCAGCTATAAAGGAGATTTCAGCTATATCCTTCCTGCTAAGCCCAAGATTAAAGACGTGATTTAAAAGTTCGGTGAATGCTACTTCAAGCGCTGCGCTACTGGCTAATCCAGAGCCGATTGGTATTTCGCTTCTAATTGTTACATTCATGCCCCGTAGCTTATCTGCAAAACCTTTTTTCACCAGAACATTTACGACTCCACGGAGATAATTGCCAAAGAATTTTTCTCCAAGCATTTCGTTAATTCCTATGTTAAAGGAATCAGTAAATGGCTCATTATGTTTCTCTAGATCAATGGATTTAATGGTGAATGTGTTATCGTTTGATAAGCTAGCTGAAATGTAGAGTCTTAGGTTAATTGCCGCTGGGACGACCGGTAACCCCTTATAATCTTGGTGAGTGTTAAGGAAGTCGGCTCTTCCCGGAGATGAAACAACAAACTGCGCTTTCATACTAAACCTTCTCTCTTATTTTTATCCTTATAGTTTTAAAAAGGATTTGAAATTTGTTATGTTTCCGGGCTCTCTCTTAGCTCTTTGGCTTTAGCCTCAGGAACATAGTCAAAAGTTATTGTTCCAGCCCCATTTTCAACACTCGCGAAATGCTTTATCTTGTCTTTTTCTCTGTAGGGCGGATAAAATTCTACATGGAAGTGATAGTAGGGATATGGCTTGCCATCTGTGGGTTTCTGATGTAGAACCATCATGTATGGGAAGCTCATATTGAATAGATTGTCAAACTTCTTCAGAATCCGCTTTAGAATAGACGCAAAGGAATTCTTTTCACTGTCGGTTAAATCGGTTAGTGCGCCGAGATGCCTCTTTGGATATATATGAACCCCATAAGGTAAGCGTGCAAAGAACGGTAAGAAGCATATAAAATCATCGTTCTCGCATATTATTCGCACTGCATCCTTTTTTTCTTTTTCGATTATTGTGCAGAAGAGACACTTACCGCTTCTCTTCCAGTAGCGTCTGCTCGATTCAAGTTCACGCTTTATGAGTGGAGGTATAAATGGGAACGCGTATATTTGCCCATGCGGGTGATCTAAAGTAACTCCTATTACTCGCCCCTTATTCTCGAAGATGAAAACATACTTTACATAATCTCTTTTACCGAGCTCTTCAAAACGATCAGTCCATAGATCGATGAGCGCCCGGATATTTTCAACACTTAAGTCAGCTAATGTTGCATCATGTTTAGGCGTGTAAATTATAACCTCGCAAACACCCTTCGAGGGTTTACAGCGATAAAGTTTATCGGATTTGACGTCTGGTGGCGGCGGATCGGGACGTAGGGAGGGAAACTTATTAGGTATACTTAAAACAGTCCAGCCTGATTTCGGAATCTCCTCGGAGCCGGGGCAAAATGGACAGAAATTCTCTGGTAGTAAGGGACGTTTGCTTCTTTCACCTGAAACGATAATCCACTCGCGAAGTATTGGGTTCCATCTCAGCTCCATTCATTATCCACCTGAATGCTGAAGTTACTAAACACAAATGGGGAATGGACATATATTTATATTGTACCGCAATAAGGCTTCTTTAGAGCATAATTACCAAGATTGTATGCGATTCTTTTTTATAAAAAATATTTTGTTTGAGAAAATAGGGGTGTTTCTTCGCTTATTAATGATTACTAGGAAACTATAGTTTCAGTTTCCTATAATTGGCTAACGTCTTTACCTTCGCAATTAATAAACATTTGTTCTCACCGTAAGCTGAAATTTTTCTAATGGAAATGTACGGGTTTCGAGATATACGCACATATTATGTCTATATTGAGCATAATACCTTAATGAGGAAAAAATACCTAAGCAAAAATTTTCTACAGTCTATGATGCGATTTCAGATGTAAATATATGATTTCCTATGGAAACAGGAATTAGAAGTGAATTATGAAGGAGGAAAACTTAGTTAGAGTAGTAAGGATTAAATAGGGCACTTGGGGATTTATGCTTGGAGAAGAAGATTGGATAAGGCTTATGTAAGGATGCTTTACCAACCGAACATTAAGAACCCGATTTTAATTGCTGGTTTACCAGGCTTAGGAAATGTCGGCGTCATGGTTGCTAGGTTTCTAACTGAGCGGACTCATGCTAATCTATTTGCGGAGTTGTATTCGCCGGTTCTACCGGATTACACAAAGATTGATGATGATGGCTTATGCAGACTGTTGAATTGCAGGTTTTTTGTATCGGAGAAAGAAAGAGAACTATTAATTCTCACTGGTGACACCCAACCTCCAGCTGAAGACATTCCAGCCTACTATGAGATATGCGGTGACATACTAGATTTTGTGAGTAAAATCGGATGCAAACTTATTATAACAGTGGATGGTATCCCAGTTACCTACGCTCAGAGAGCCATATACGTTGCTGGAACATCGAGGAAAATCACTGAAAAATATACTTTGATGGGAGCCAAAGTTTACACCGGCGGCAGAATAATGGGCATGTCAGGCTTGCTTTTGGGGCTTGCGAAAATACGTGGAATCAGTGGAATATGCCTTTTGAGTCCAATCTTAGATTTGATTTCCGATCAGGAAGCTGCCTTCAACGCCTATAAATTCTTGGGAAAGATTTTAGGATTAGAAACTGAAAATAAAGCTTTATAGTTTAGATTATTGTGCTTCTTTAATCCTTTGAAGTTTTTCCCTCACTATCTTGTTTGCAATTACCGGATCAGCCTTACCTTTAGTTAGTTTCATTAGCTGTCCTATGAGATAGTGGACGGCTTTATTATCTACTAGCGCATCTTTAACGGCTTTAGGATTCTCAGCGAAAACCCTATCGACTAAGGCGGCTAAAAGATTTTCATCAGTTATCTTGATGAGGCCTCTCTCTTTAACTATCTTTTGCGGATCCTTCCCGGACACAATCATTTCGGGGAGAATTCTTTTCGCTATTTTACCGCTTATTACGCCTTTATCTATTAGACGTATCATGTCTACAAGCATCCGCGGCGTTATCTTAGACTCGTGGAGCTCAAGATTATTCTCATATAGATAGCGGAGTAAGTCGCTCATCATCCAGTTGCTGATTTCTTTAGGCTTATTGTATAGTTTAACGCATTCCTCAAAAAAGTCCGCCAGCTGCTTTGAACTAACTAAAACTTCAGCATCATATCTTGGTAGGCCATACATGCTCATGAAGCGTTTAGCTCTTTCCTCTGGGAGCTCAGGCATTTCAGCCTTAATATCCTCAATCAGCTTTCTACTTATGACTATTGGCACAAGATCCGGCTCCGGAAAATAGCGATAATCTTGCTCCTCTTCTTTGGTTCTTAATGAAACAGTTATTCTACGAACTTCATCCCAATGTCTAGTTTCACGCTTAACAGTGATGCCCTTTTCAATTAAACCTTTTTGTCTGATAATCTCAAAGTTTAATGCTCTTTCAACCTCTTTAAATGAGGTTATATTTTTAATTTCAACTCTTGTTCCACCCGCTAACGATATGTTCGCGTCACAACGCATCGATCCCTCAAGGCTTCCATCAAATATACCTAGATGCTCAAGGATGTTCCTTAACTTCTGAAGAAATAATCTAGCCTCCCTAGGAGACTTGATGTCAGGCTCAGTAACTATCTCTAGGAGGGCTACGCCGGAACGGTTATAATCAATAAGCGTATAGGGCGACTGATCAATTGGGCCGATATGTACAAGCCGCCCGGGATCCTCCTCGAGATGAACCCTACTTATACGTATTTTTCTTCTCTGATCCTGATTCTCGATGTATAAGTATCCGTTAACGGCTAGGGGGACTCCACCAGCCCTATCATATTGGGTTATCTGAAAGTTTTTCGGTAAGTCAGGATAGTAATAGTTTTTTCGAAAGAATATCATTCTCTCCGATACTTTACAGTTTAGTGCAAGCGCAGCCATAATAGCGTATCTAACAGCCTTTTCATTTAAAACTGGAAGGGCGCCGGGAAGCCCAAGGCATACTGGGCAGACAAGAGTGTTTGGTTCTTTCCCCCTATAGTCTGATGGGCAGCTACAGAATAATTTACTTTTTAGGCTGGTTAATTGAACGTGAACCTCAAGTCCTATCTTAACACTTTCCTTAACGGTACCTATCATTTTGGCGTACCACTAAACTAATAAATCTAAAAAGATATGAAGAGATAAGCAACTTATAAAACCATTTCCCTTCGATAAACATGATGCCAGGGAATAAGATTATATATTGATCAAAATGAGGGAGAGGAGTGGAAAGGAGATGGTTATTCAAGTGAATGTGGATTTTCTGGCTAAAGATGCTGCTAAAGCTGCTAAGAGAGGAGATTTAATAATCGTTATAGATGCTTTAAGATGCAGCTCAACAATTGTAACTGCATTGGCAAACGGCGCTAAGGCAATAATACCTGTAAAAACTGTGCACGAAGCACGGAGAATTCACGCTAAAAATCCAAGTTATATTTTGGCTGGCGAAAGAGGCGGTTTGAAGCCTCGAGGATTTAATTTGGGGAATTCTCCCTTGGAATATACTTCTGAAAAGATTTCTGGGAAAACCATAATATTAACAACTACAAGTGGAACTTTGGCCTTAACTTATTCAAGGGAGGCAAATTGGGTTCTTATAGGGGCATTCTTAAATGCAAAGGCAATCGCTGAGAAAGCCAGTTTAATCGCTAATGCTGAGGACATTAATATTTCCATTGTTCAAGCGGGAACTAACGGAAGATTTTCCCTAGAAGATTTCATTTGTGCCGGCGCGATAATTAATGAATTACCAGAATGCAATATTAAATTGTCAGATGCAGCCCAAGCATCACTTCTGGCATTTAAACATGCAAAAGACGATCTGTTGGCTTACGTCATTAGAAGTGATCATTCAAGAAGGCTTATAGAGTTAGGATTCATTAAGGATATAGAGTTCTCATGTAAAAAGGACTTGTTTTCAGTAGTACCCGTTTATAGAGGGGGAGTTATTACAAAAATAAAGTAGATTTTTAGGCGGACGCGAAAATCTTTTCGAGGCTTAAATCTTCGATATATAGGCTTCCGTACCATCCTTCTTTACTACTAGTTTCAGTTTGCATGCTTGTGTTAGAACGTGGATTTTATCATCCTCTTGTTTGGTTTGCACATCCTCGGATATTGTTGGCATTGAATGCACATTTATCGTCGTTACATGAGGGCTTTTCCATGATATCTCATAGCCATCCGGCTTTTTAGTAATCGTAAAGCCCCCAAAGATTTCATAATCGTATACTTTTTCATCGCTCTTTGATTCCTTTTTCCTACCGAACAACCTCATACCGCATCACTTGAATTTTTTAAAACAGTTGATAGTGACGGGACGACTTAAATTTATCGGTTATATACAACTTTTCAGTCATCGATTTAGGCTATATAGGGATGCTCTATCTTCTCAAAATCTCTTACAATCTCCAATTTATGATTTAAAATTTCTTTTGGTAAAGGTGCAGATATTATTGGCATTGGCGGTCTAAGCGCCATTTTGACTACTGGATGATTTCCCCCAAAGATTTTTAGGCTTATTTCATAAACGAGCCGCCTAACTTCCTTTTCATCTACAAATCCCAGTGAATGTAAATATTCATGAAGTAAGAGTGAAAAGATTAACGAATTAAACTCCGTTCTTGACATCAGAGATTTACTCATTAAATTTATGAGCAGCTTGTTTAGAACTATACCATTCGATCCCAGCTGATAGTAAGCACCCACATAGGGGGGAAGATTTTTAAGATATAGTAGTAAGCCGACCCTGTGTAAGCCTAGAGTCTTCTTCACAGCCCTTTTGACTAGATCGAATACGTCTCCATAGCTCTCACATTTCTCAAGTTTTTC
>CAZOWB010000040.1:7350-8163 GCA_964583315.1 uncultured Candidatus Bathyarchaeia archaeon
TTTTCGATGAAATGGGATTCTTTCATAATTTAGTTCTCCACGATATTCTTTTCATAACTATGTTATTAACTTTTTCCAATAATAATGATGCCCATGAGTTTGCGGTAGTTGCGCTTTTACTTTCATGTTAGAATGAAATGATTTGTTTAAGCTTCTATGTTTTGTTTGCTTAGCTCCGTGGGCGATTCGGAGGGGGAGATGGGTCTCAGCCTTACACTGAAGCAGATAGGCTCCGGTTTAACGAGATATTGTTGCAGCGTATCGGGTCCACAACTCCCGCCTCCAAGGCCTGATTGCATGTAATCAAGATTTAAAGTTATGTCTTCACGCCTATTTAGTTCATAAGTGTGTTTTGCCTTTTCAAAGTCTTCAATTGTATAGTGGTGTGCACTAACCTCCATTAACGGCATCCCGATAACAAGTAAGCCAAATCCCTGATCATTTGTCAGTGTAATCCAGCGGACATCCGTTTTATTTCCGTTTTCCTGCGGTTTAATGTATGGCACATACTGCTCATCAACCGTACTAGAATATATCCCAACAGGCGCACCCTCTTTTCGGTCACAGTAATTTTCATGTGGTCCGCGGCCAAACCAAGTAAAGTTTTCAAAGCCTCCTGGAATAGTTAGTTGTAGACCTATTCGTGGTAGATGAGGAGGCAAATTCTGTCCTGGGGTGACGTGTGCTTCAACTATTATGTCTCCGCTCCCATAAATTTTGTAGATGTAAATGCATCTGAAACGTTCAGAGTTCTCCGGCGTGCAAAGTGAATCTTCCACAGTTATGTGGATCAGCTGATCCATAACTTTTTCG